>JANWZG010000165.1 GCA_025054735.1 Cyanobacteriota bacterium
ACCACCTCGATCGGCACTCACCACTAGAACAGTAGGTGCACCTAGATACTTGGCCACGCGCATATTTGATACGTCCCAGGGCTGTAGGGCGGTTTCCACAGGGTTGCCAAGACCTTCACACACAACAATGTCAAATTCTTCTGCTAATTGCTGCAATGCTAGAGTGACAACTTGCCAACTCTGCTCAGTGTAGCGTTTTGTGTAGTCTTCTAGGCTACATACCCCTATGGACTTACCTTTGAAGATCACTTCCACGTGTTGAGAATCTTGGGGTTTCAGCACGACAGGGTTCATCTCCGCGCGCGGTACTGTCCCTGCTGCCCAGGCCTGCACTGCTTGAGCGTAGTCAATCTCTATCCCACTGACGGTTATGTAGCTAGTTGTAGCTAAACTTTGCGCCTTAAACGGGGTTACACGCCAACCTTGCCGAAATAATAATCGGCACAGTGCAGTCACTAGTAAAGATTTACCGACTTGGGATACAGTGCCCACAATTGCAACTGCCTTCATAGGCATAGTTGGCAGATAACAATAGGTTTTACTCAGATATTAAGCAGACTCAGGCTTCGGCAGCGAAGATGGGTGCACCAATAGTTCAGCCGTAGAGCGCTTCTCAACCATCTCTTTTGTAATCAGACACCGTGCAACATCCTTGCGAGATGGCAACTCATACATAACGTCTAACATTAACTCTTCTACAATACTGCGCAATGCACGTGCGCCAGTCTTGCGACGATAGGCTTCTTGGGCGATCGCTCGAATAGCCTCTGGCGTAAATTCAACCTGCACGTTATCCATCTTCAACAACTTCTGGTACTGCTTCACCAGTGCATTGCGAGGTTCAGTTAAGATTGCCACCAGTGCATCCTCATCTAAGGGATCCACCACAGCCATCACAGGCACGCGACCAATAAACTCAGGGATAATGCCAAACTTTACTAGGTCATCAGGCTCTATCTGCCTCAGCATGTCGGCTGTACGCTGCTCACGAGTTTGATTGATATCGCTGACCGATTCAACATCAAAACCAAGACGGCTACGTTTACCTACACGTTGTTCAATCAACTTCTCTAGGCCAACGAAGGCTCCACCACAGATAAACAGAATGTTACTTGTATCAATCTGAATGCAGTCCTGATAGGGATGCTTGCGACCACCTTGAGGAGGAACATTCGCAACAGTGCCTTCAAGCATCTTTAGCAGTGCCTGTTGCACACCTTCTCCTGAAACATCACGAGTAATCGATGGATTCTCACTCTTACGAGCAATCTTATCAATCTCGTCAATGTAGATGATGCCACGCTGGGCTTCTTCAACATCTAGGTCAGCTACTTGGAGTAGGCGCAGCAGAATATTTTCAACATCTTCACCAACATACCCTGCCTCAGTTAGCGTTGTAGCATCAGCCACGGCAAATGGCACGTCTAAAATCTTTGCTAGAGTCTGGGCCAGAAGCGTCTTGCCAC
This sequence comes from Cyanobacteriota bacterium, assembly GCA_025054735.1. Lineage (NCBI taxonomy): Bacteria > Bacillati > Cyanobacteriota > Cyanobacteriota bacterium. Next base: position 1,467 of record JANWZG010000165.1, read on the forward strand.
AGCCTGTGGGGCCAATTAGCAAGATATTGGACTTTTGTAATTCAACATCGTCTTGAGGCACCTTACTAGATCTAGAGTCTTTTGCCTGAAGGACACTGAGACGCTTGTAGTGATTGTAAACGGCAACTGAAAGTACCTTCTTGGCAGCATCTTGACCAATTACATACTCATCAAGATACTTCTTAAGCTCTCTGGGCTTTGGAATTTGGCTTAGGGAAATAGAACTAGTCTTAGCTTTGCGCTTTTCTTGCTGTTGTTCACGACGATTACTAGGTTGAGAAACCGAAACGCTAGCATCAAACAACTCTTCGTCTAGAATCTCGTTACAAAGATCTACGCATTCATCACAAATATAGACCCCAGGCCCAGCAATAAGCTTACGAACTTGTTCCTGCGACTTACCGCAGAAGGAACACTTAAGATGGGAGTCGTATTTGGACATAGATGCCTCAAAATCTCAAGAAGCGGTGAACTAAGAGTTTGACGGATGCGAAGGACGATTTTTAAAGACATGATCAATCAAGCCATACTCTTTAGCCTCTTCGGCTGACATGAAAAAATCACGCTCTGTGTCCATTTCAATCCGCTCCAGAGGCTGACCGGTGTGCTCAGCCAAAAGGCGGTTCAGCGTTTGCTTGTGGTAGAGTATCTCCCTTGCCTGAATTTCAATGTCAACAGCCTGACCTTGAGCACCTCCAGATGGCTGATGAATCATAATCCGGGCATTTGGTAGAGACATACGCTTACCTTTTGCTCCGCCTGACAATAGAAACGTACCCATACTAGCAGCTAATCCAAAACAGATCGTAGCAACATCGGGACGAATCTGTTGCATTGTGTCGTAGATAGCCATGCCTGCGGTGATTGAACCGCCTGGAGAGTTAATGTAAAGTTGAATGTCTTTTTCAGGATCTTCAGCATCTAGGTACATGAGCTGAGCAACGATCGAGTCAGCTAGTTCATCAGTTACCTGAGACCCCAGGAAAACAATTCGCTCCCGCAAGAGTCCAGAATAGATATCGAAGGCTCGCTCCCCTCGACCAGACTGCTCAACCACCATGGGCAGAGCATTGTGTGTATCTACAAATCCAGACATAAGCTTACCTAATCGATGAACTACCTGAACAAGCATCTACTAAATTAACTCTAGGTCTAGAGAGTCGTCAGTGCCTACCAATCAACCATCAAACTCTTCATTGAGCTGTTCAGCTAGTTAATAATAAGACACTAGAAACCATACCTACCTGCACACTCACCCCAAGTTTAGTGATGAGTTTTGACTGAGCAGCTATGGAATACTTACTCGCTAGACTATACTCGCTAGATCATAGCGTCTGATCAACGGGTAGACGCTGCACTGGAATAACAAGCGCTTAGCTAGACCCTGCTTAGCACAGAAACTACTGGACAGTGAACTATGCGTGTACGGCTGTCTAGTTGCATACCTAGCTCACTGCTATTGTAACCAATTGCTGAAATAGATCACAGAAATTTGAGCTTTAGTTGAGCTTTAGTAGGTACTAGCTTTAGCAACTGATAGTCACAAATTCATAACAAGCCAACGTCTAACCCGTATTAATAATGCATCAATGATGCAAACCTGTATTCCTCTAGCACAGGCTAGTTAGCTATTGTCTTCAGTTACTTGATCAGCTTTGGGTTTCGCTTTGGAGCGCTTTTTTTTGGGAGTTAATTCAGCTTTTTCACCAGCAATTTCTTCTGCGGAAGCCTCTAGATTTGGCTCACTACTGGTGACTGGCTCGTGATTATCTGCTGGTTGATGATCAGCAAGTGGGGATGCTGGCTCGTTCTCATCGGGTTGAGACACTGTTTCAGCAACTGGACTTGCATCATCGGCAGTGACGGTTGATGACTCTGACGACAATAGGTTTGCTGATGTCTCAGTATCAGATGATGGTGTTAAGGACCCTTCTGGCACTAGTTCGATTGTTGAGTGAGCTGCTAGCCACTCTAATACATTCTCGGCAACTAGGTCTTCTCTCACAGCAATTTCTAGCAATTCAGGATCTACATTGCGATCGCTCATGGCTTGGGTATATTCCCTTACCGTGACAGCAAGTTTGTTAGGATCAACCGTGATATTTTCACGCTTGGCAATCTCTCGCAAGGCTAGGCGCTGTTTTAGCCGATTTACTGCCTCTGGTTGCAGTTGCTGACGAAACTCCTGCATCTGTTCCGAGTTTAACAGTTGATCAATTCGAATGCCTTGGTTTTGCAATCGCATAGTTGACTGCTCTAGCAAATAGTCAACCTCACGGTTAATCATAGTTGCTGGCAAGTCCACTTCAACGTGCTTTAGTAATTCGGCAATCAGGGCGTTCTCTTTATTGGAGCGGGTACGATCGTTAGCCTCTTCCGTCACTCTTGCTTCTAGAGAAGCACGCAACTCTGCCAATGTCTCAAATTCACTTACCTCTTGAGCGAAGTTATCATCCAGATCAGGAAGTTCTCTAGCCTTTAAGTCCTTCAGGGTTACAGTAAAGGCCACGGTCTTATTGGCTAGCTGTGCCTGAAAGTAGTCAGCAGGGAACTGCACTACGATCTCTTTTGATTGATTTAGCTCCATGCCGACAATGCCGTCAACGAATCCAGGGATAAAGCGATCTTCGAGCATATCGAGCTGAAAGTCAGTTACTTCTCGCTCGATAAACTCCCTGGCTGCTTGGTCATCTTCTGTCAACTCTGCGCCATCACTAGCCACGAGTCTACCCACAAAATCCACAGTTGCTATGTCATCTAGCTGAGCAGGACGATCTTCCACAGGGATCAAGGTGGCTATCTCACGGCGACGTTCCTCAAGCATTTGATCAACACGAGTCAGGTCGGGTTTCACTTCTTCAGCTTGAACGACAAATCCCTGATACTGATGCAGGGTAACTTCGGGTTGCACATCGACTGCGATCGAAAACGTCAGAGGCTTTTGAAAGTCAAGGGTATCCACCAGTTCTTCAAAGGAGGATGTCAAATCTACATCGCCGATGGTTTTTAGCTTTTCTTGCTCGATCGCCTGTTGAATACATTGATTTATGACATCTTCTAACGCTGTAGCCTTAAGGCGACGTTCACCAAACCGCTGTACAAGGAATGTTCTGGGAACTTTGCCCTTCCGAAACCCAGGGAAATTATACTCTCGCAGATATTTTTGAATGACCTGCTCATACGCTCTTTTCAAGCGCTCTGCTGGAACTTCAATCGCTAACCCAACTCGACTCGCAGGCTGCTTTTCCTGGGTAACTTTCATTGATACTCTACAAACCCAATAACATTAAGGCTACTGACAGCTAATCCATCTCCTCGATGCTGCTCGTTAGCCGCAGTAAGCTATACTAGCAAACTTTTGGCAATAAACATTTGCAGAACTTCTGAAAACTATTCACTGAGACTCAGCGTAGAAGTAGGCATAGCAACATTACAGGTACTGTTTAATCTAGCAAAATAGTAGTTGACCTGCGCAAGCGGTTGCTTGGTTAGACTGTTATTTAAGGTTATGGCCTATGGACTGGTTACAGACTTACCCCGTCATGCATCGTACAGTGTGAATAGCATCCTATGAGTACTAAGGACTTGTTTTCGTTAATCCATCCACTCTTGGCTGTAGTCTTGGTGTTTCCCTTGATTGGCACGGTTGTCAATATGGCATGGCAAACTCGGCAACGTCGTCTTATGCTAAAGGCTGGTGAAAAAACTAGGATTCCACCTGTAGTGGGTTCTGAGCATGTCAAGATGGGTCGGTGGCTGACTGGCTCCGTGGTTGGGATTACACTCATAGCCCTTAGCTACTCAATTTTTATCAAAGATGACCGTGGATTAGAGCTGTGGCGTAAAGCACCAACTAAACTGATATTGTTGGCCTTGATTTTAGTAGCAACGATCGCAGCACTAGTGTTGTTGTATCGAGCTACTCCTGTACTTTGGCGAGCCGTGTTTGCGACACTAACAGGCACTGGAGTAGTTTTTCTGGGATGTCAAGACGGTGTGTTTCGTCGTGGCTTTGAGTGGTATATCTCCCACTACTACTATGGGATAGCAGCAACCTTGCTGATGATATTTTCGCTAGCAATCTTGCCAGACATTTACAGGGATCGCTCGGAGCGATGGCGCATCGCCCATGTTGTTCTCAATTGCGTTGCCCTAGTCTTGTTCCTAGGGCAGGGTTTTACTGGCTCTAGAGATTTACTCGAAATCCCCTTGAGTTGGCAAAAGCCTTACCTGTTTCAGTGTGACTGGGGAGCGCAAACCTGTCCATTTCCTAAGTCAGAATTGCCAATATCTGATTTTGATGATGTGCTGACTGCTAAGGCTAGTGAGTCACCAAATCAACGGTTATGATTGGTTACCTGCGGGGAACGATCGCATCTGTACAAAAAGCAGGGAATCGAGTCACCATAACGCTGGATGTTCATAATGTTGGGTATGACATCCAAGTTGTACCTCGTTTGGTGCAGACTTTGCCAGAAGTTGGTACCGTTCTCCAGATTTTTACCCACCAGCAAGTTCGGGATGACCAGATTGCACTCTATGGCTTTAGTTCTGGAGCAGAGCGGGATCTGTTCAAACAGCTATTGACCGTTAGTGGCATTGGGCCACAAGTTGCGATCGCGTTGCTGGATACTTTTACATTGCCAGATTTGGTGCAAGCCATTGTTTCAGGCAATACACGCCTGCTGGCACGATCGCCTGGGGTTGGGACTAAAACGGCTGAACGCATTACCCTAGAGCTGCGCAGCAAGCTAGTTGAGTGGCGACAGCAATCAGGGCTGCTCTCTACCCCACTAGCAGGGCCTACGATTGCGATTCAAGAAGATGTAGAATTGACACTACTGGCTCTCGGTTATACAACAACTGAGATTCAGCAGGCATTGCAAGCTGTAGGACAGTCCACAGCCCTGCCCAAGAATGCAAGTGCTGAAGAATGGATTCGTCTGGCGATTGCTTGGTTGAGTCAATGAAGCTAGGTGTGCTACCATTAGCTTTTGCCAACATTACCGTAAGCAGATTTTTTGCCATGGCTTTGCTACAGGAACGCAAACACAAAATCATTCACGAGTATCAACTCCATGAGACAGACACTGGCTCTGCCGATGTTCAGGTTGCAATCCTGACTGAGCGCATTACCCGTTTGAGTGAACACCTGAAAACCAATAAAAAAGACAACACATCTCGTCGGGGACTACTCAAAATGATTGGTCAACGTAAACATTTACTGGCCTATATTAACCAGAAGGATCCCGCTCGCTACAAGGCTTTGATTGAGCGTCTTGGTATTCGTGGTTAGGGGTTTACTGCAATAGGCTTGATAGTATGGCTACCGATCAAACGTCCAATTCCAGCGATCGTCAACGCCTTCCCTTTGAACCAGCTAGCGGGCGCAAGAAGGGTAAGAGCCAAGCTGGCGACAAACAAGTAGTTGCTGAAAAGCGGGCTTCTGCTCCATCAGGGACAACAGCTAGCTCTGGCTCCCAGCGATCACAGTCCAATTCATTGCAAGAGCGAGCCAAACAGATTCTAGGCAAGACCGCTTCTCCAGCAGAGGCAACTGATGCTCAAGCAGATCGGGCCGTTGGCATTCCAGAGGTGGTGTCTCGTCGGATGGTAAGCCGCATGGTTGTTCTTTGTGGCATTCCTTCGATAATGGGTATTTTGGTGTTTGTAATTTCCTATCAGTTAGTTAGTCACGGATGGTTTGCATTACCCAATGTGGCAGTGCTTTTAGTGAGTATGGGCTGTTTTGGTCTAGGCGTAGTGGGTTTGAGCTATGGTGCTCTTTCAGCGTCCTGGGAAGAGGATACTCCTGGTAGTTTGGTTGGAATTTCGGAATTTTTAGTTAATTTCAAACGCATGACAGATGCTTGGGCGGTAGCACGAGAGCGTCGTCGAGCCGCTAAATCTTCACCAGAATCCTAGGGCCTCTGAGATTCGTAATCCTTTCACTAACGTTAGACGATTGTCCTTTCTTGGAGTTTTGTAAACTTTCTTAAGATAAGTAAGCATCTCTCGATAGGATTAGCAGTGTGAATTGTCTGTATGGTTGGGTTTATGGAGTTTTTTACAAATTTTATTAGTGCAGTGAATTGGGAAGTTATTGCCCAGTTGACATTTGTATCCTTGATTATGCTTTCTGGCCCAGTGGTTATTTTCTTGCTGGCGGTGCGGGGCGGTGATCTGTAACCTGCCTGGGTAACCTGCGTAGAAGAGTTGCGCAATCAGTTAACAGCTATAGTTCTCATTGTTAGGGTGAAAGAGCAGTGGTGATGGTAATCTCCTCTGCTTTTTTGATCGCATTGATATGAGTAACATATCCAGCAGTTTAAGTGAACTGGTCAGAGTAGTCCTAGTCTTTAGTACGCTAGTTATTTACAACTTTGTCAAGGAACTAAACACCTTGCTCAGCAGAGGTTTTGTATAGTGATTCACAGCGTTATGATTATGACTAGCCTAAAGAATATTTGGCATC
>JANWZG010000166.1 GCA_025054735.1 Cyanobacteriota bacterium
ACTGCACCAAGTGAGTTTTGTCTAAGATACCCAGTACCTCGCCACTGGTGTCTTCTACAACAACAGCCGTTAAGTAGGGTGTTGCTTGTACCATTTCCCAACCACGCTCTAGGGAGGTGTTAGCAGGCAAAACTAGAACCCTGTGCAGGAGTTGAGGTTCCGCTTGCACGATCGCCTGGACTGTTGAAAGATCAGTGCTGTCAGTGGCTGATGGTTGCCCCGATTGGTACAGATAGGGCAGGATTTGATCAAGATAAATAATACCTAGGGGCTGTTGCTGCTGATTGGTAATGACAACTCGATCGCATCCTCCTTGTTCAAAGGTAGCTAGCAACCCGTACCAAGTCTCTGTAGCCAAATATGTAGGTACTGGTAAGATGAACTCTTTGATTCGGAGAGCATCCATTTGTACAGACTTCCTCCAACGTAACCCTGGTGTACAGCCCAATCTCACACGTTAGTCCACGAATAGGCACAGTAGAAATATTTACACCGTGACTTAACCTTCAAATTCATAGATAACTTCAGCTAGTTGGGCTTAAGAAGTGATTTCTCAGAATACGAACACTCTAAGCAATGCTGCCAATCGCCACACTCGCTATCTATAAAATGCAGTGCAACTTCTATCTAAACTAGTTGCTTGGACTAGTTGCGTAGTCTGCTGGGTCTGATGGACATTTTAGTTATTCAGCATTGACATTAAAATTACAATTAGCAATTACAATTAATGAAAGTTAATTAGGCAATGCCGCCGCTTTGGCCTTGGCTATTTGTGAATCTCGACACAGCCAATTGGCTGAGTTGAGAGTTTCACGCTAGCCTAGTAGCTGCTGGTGATTGCTGGTTAATGGAGAACCTATCTGCGAGCTGAACGTTGCGTCCTCACATTTCCATTTGTATTCTGACTAACTCAGAAACATTGTCTCAGTCCCTGAAGCAACTGTTAGATCAGCGCACAGTTGACACATTACAAAGCTATCGCTATACGGTTACTAACTTTAAATCTGTAATAGATTTTTCCCATTTCCTTATGGAGGAAAATCAGCAGGTTGATTGCCTGATTTTAGAAGCTGGGCCATCTGCTATCGATGTCATCCAGTATCTTCGAGAACAGTCAATCTTCTTGCCTACGGTTGTGATTGTGCCAGAACAACCCCAAGCTCCTGTTACCGATCCCTACCACGAGGCAATGGTACAACTATCGACATCGCACCTTAATCAGGTTGCTGACTATATCGACCGCGCGATCGCTCAGTTCTTGCAACTGTCCCCAACTGCCAACGACCCCATCCCTAACCCGGTCAAAGACTCATTGTTGCAACAGCAGCGGCAGCTTGCAGAAAAATTAAAGGAACGGCTAGGGTATCTTGGCGTTTACTATAAACGGGATCCTCGAAACTTCTTGCGGCATTTGCCTGTTGACGAACAGCACAAATTGCTGAATCAACTAAAACAGGCCTATCGTGAGATTGTATTAACCTATTTCTCTGAGGCGAATAGCGTTCTCAACCAAAAAATTGATGCCTTAGTAAACACTGCCTTCTTTGCTGATGTCTCGGTGTCTCGGCTGATGGAGATTCATATGGATCTAATGGATGAATTTTCTAAGCAATTAAAATTAGAGGGACGAAGTGAAGAGGTTCTACTAGACTACCGCTTAACTCTGATTGATATTATTGCCCACTTGTGCGAGATGTATCGTCGTTCAATTCCTAGAGAATCTTAACTTGGTGAGTTCTAACTGCGCTGTAACAATGAATCCAACTCGAAAAACCTATATTCTCAAGCTTTATGTCGCAGGGAATACTCCTAACTCTGTACGTGCATTGAAGACGTTGAATGATATCTTAGAGCAAGAATTTCAGGGGGTTTATGCTCTGAAGGTGATTGACGTGCTCAAGAATCCACAACTAGCTGAAGAAGACAAGATTCTGGCAACGCCAACCCTAGCTAAGATATTACCGCCGCCAGTGCGTAAGATTATTGGTGATTTGTCTGATCGTGAACGTGTCTTGATTGGACTAGACCTTCTGTATGATGAACTACGGGATGATGAGGCAGAGAGCTAATGGTGACTAGCAATAATCATAATCACGGGATAGAGCACTCAGATTACACAGGTGTCCAAAAGATCCGCACAACAATCGAAGGCTTTGACGACATTAGCCATGGTGGTCTCCCCGCTGGCAGAACCACACTAGTTAGCGGCACCTCCGGTACCGGCAAGACCCTCTTTGCCGTGCAATTTCTCTACACAGGCATTACCCAGTTCAACGAACCTGGTATTTTTGTCACCTTTGAGGAGTCGCCAACGGATATTATTAAGAATGCTCGCAGCTTTGGCTGGGACTTACAGGGGCTAATCGATGACGGCAAGCTATTTATCTTGGATGCGTCGCCTGATCCAGAGGGCCAAGATATTGTAGGCAACTTTGACTTGTCAGCCTTGATTGAACGGATTCAGTATGCTATCCGTAAGTACAAGGCTAAGCGGGTGTCGATCGACTCAGTAACTGCCGTCTTTCAACAGTATGATGCCGCCTCTGTAGTTCGACGAGAGATTTTTCGCCTAGTAGCTCGTTTGAAGCAGGTGGGCGCTACCACGGTGATGACGACTGAGCGCGTCGAGGAATATGGGCAAATTGCCCGCTTTGGGGTAGAGGAGTTTGTATCAGACAATGTGGTGATTGTGCGCAATGTTCTGGAGGGAGAACGTCGCCGCCGCACGATCGAGATCCTCAAACTGCGGGGCACTACCCACATGAAAGGTGAATATCCCTTCACCATCACTAACCAAGGCATCAATATCTTCCCACTGGGTGCAATGCGCCTAACTCAGCGATCGTCCAATGTCCGCGTCAAGTCAGGAGTGGAAACCTTGGACAAAATGTGTGGTGGCGGCTTTTTCAAAGATTCAATTATCTTGGCAACGGGTGCTACAGGTACAGGCAAAACCCTATTGGTCAGCAAGTTTTTGCAAGAGGGATGCATCCAGGGAGAAAGGGCCATTCTGTTTGCCTACGAAGAGTCTCGCGCCCAGTTATCTCGCAACGCCTACTCTTGGGGGATTGACTTTGAAGATTTAGAACAGAAGGGTTTGTTGAAAATCATCTGTGCTTATCCAGAGTCGGCTGGTTTGGAAGATCACCTACAAATTATCAAATCGGAAATTGCTGAGTTTAAGCCTAGTCGCATTGCGATCGACTCCCTTTCCGCCCTTGCTCGCGGTGTTAGCAACAATGCATTTCGCCAGTTTGTTATTGGGGTCACAGGCTTTGCTAAGCAGGAAGAAATCACTGGCTTCTTCACCAACACTACTGATCAGTTTATGGGATCCCACTCCATTACTGATTCTCACATCTCCACGATTACAGATACCATCATCATGCTGCAATATGTAGAAATTCGAGGAGAGATGTCCCGTGCCATTAATGTCTTTAAGATGCGAGGCTCGTGGCACGACAAGGGCATTCGTGAATATACAATCAGTGCAGACGGGCCAGAAATCAAAGATTCCTTCCGTCAATTTGAACGCATTATTACGGGTTCTCCCAGCCGTATTGCTGTAGATGAGAAGAGTGAACTGTCCCGAATCGTCCGGGGTGTTCAAGAAAAAGAGGGGGAAACAGGGCTGTAGTGACAGTGGCTATGCTAGGCAGACGATCGTCCTGGCAAGCCACTAACCACCAAATAGCCCACCTAAAAACCCTTTCTTCTTGGGCTTTTCAAAGACTTGCTGCCATTCTGGTCGGGTTTGTTTTTCAATGCGACCAATAATCTTGAGCTTTTCGTAGGGCGACTCCCACGTTTGGAACTTTACATAAATGGCATCCGCTAACTCGTCGTAGTTCACTTCTTTATCCGCAGGACGATTGATTACAACAGTTAATTGATCCTTTGATTCGTTGAGTTGCAGGGTCACATTATAGTTACGCAACTCGTACTGCAATACTTCTCTGTAATCTTCGGCTGCCATACTGTCTCCTACAATTACCAACGGGATATCTAGTTAATCAGTCGTTAATCAGTCTTGATACACCTTCATTCCACTCCTACAATTTAGCAAATTACAGATCAGCACAATCAATATTCTCCAGCAAAGACAAATCACAGTACTAGGGTAATGGGGACGGGGGAATAGCTATGAGAACCAGAAGCTACCATGACGAGCACATCATCCTATCTGCCGAAGGCTACGGTAAACTAGCCCCTCATGTACACTGAATGGGTGATTGTCGGTATCGTTTGCTAATGAATAGTGCTACTCCTGCTGTTGTGCTTCCTGACTGGCATCAACTCTCATTGGCTCAACAAGTTGCCCAACTGGTAGTTGTGCGATCGTCAGGGTTTTTGTTTGATCACCAAATTCGCTATCCCCAGTGGGAAGCCTCAGGCGAAACGTTGCACTACTGGGTGGCAGAGGTGGGGGTTGGGGGCGTGATTTTGCTAGGGGGGAGTACCGCAGAAATTTCGCTACGAACTCAACAACTGCAATCATGGGCAACGGTGCCGCTACTGATATGTGCAGATGTGGAGGAGGGGGTAGAGCAACGGTTTTCAGGAGCAACTTGGTTTCCGCCACCGATGGCACTGGGGGCGATCGCCCGTCGGCACCCCCACCAGGCTGTCCATTATGCAGAACAAATGGGATTAATTACGGCACAAGAGTCGTTAGCAATTGGCCTCAATTGGTTGTTAGCGCCGGTGGTGGATGTCAACAATAATCCTGCCAATCCAGTAATCAATGTTCGTGCCTTTGGAGAAACACCAGACGTAGTTAGTTTGTTGACCACAGCCTTTATCCGGGGTGCTCGACAGCATCCGGTGTTGACGACGGCTAAGCACTTTCCTGGCCATGGTGATACTACGATCGACTCCCATTTGGAGTTACCTGTGCTTTTCCACAGCCCTGAACGCTTAGCTCAGGTGGAGTTGCCGCCGTTTCAGTCAGCGATCGCAGCAGGTGTAGATGCCGTGATGACAGCACATCTACTCATTCCAGCTTGGGATCACGATTGGCCTGCTACCCTCTCACCGCCCATTCTTACAGGTAAATTACGACAACAGTTAGGATTTCAGGGTTTGATTGTCACAGATGCGTTAGTGATGGGGGCCATCGCCGATCGCTATGGTGCCGACGAGGCTGCTGTATTGGCAGTTGCGGCTGGGGCTGATATTGTGCTTATGCCTGCGGATCCGGTTATGGCGATCGAGGCTATCAGTCATGCAGTCCAGACCGGGCGCATTCCCCTAGAGCGCCTTCATGCATCCCTAGAACGAATTTGGCAAGCCAAAGCACGGGTAACCACCAAGTTGCAGGCTGCTGGCAGTACCACACCTGCTAGTTCTTTTCATAGTTCACCCCTTACTCTCCAGCCCTGCTGGCCTACCCCCGTTGCTGCCATTCTTAAGGATTCGATGCAGGTGCACCGTCCAGAACCATCTCGTCTAGAGCAATCCCGATGGGCAAATCATCGGCGTAACTTGATTGTGGTGGATGATGGATTAAACTGCAAAGAGGTAGGTCATTGGACTCCGGCTATTGCGTTGCCCCGCCAACAGGGATACAGTCTGCAATTGGTCGATCGCCATACGCCGCCGCTAGTGCTGACTACAGATGCCCAGCCTTGGCAGCCAACCTTGCTGCAACTGTTCATTCGCGGTAATCCCTTCCGCAACAGTGCTGGGATGACAACCTTAGTCCAAGATTGGTTTCAGTTTCTACGGGATACAGACGCATTGATGGCGCTGGTAATTTACGGCAGTCCCTACATTTTGGAGGATTTGACAGCGGAGCTACCGGCTGATGTGCCCTACGTTTTCACCTATGGACAAATGCCTGCTGCCCAAGCAATTGCCCTTGCTGAGTTGTTGCAGCCACAACGTTGAGAATCCCTAAGTAGGGTTAGGGCTTACTACTACTAAGGCTTGGAGTGAGGACTTCAGCTCTCTACACCCCTAAATATCCAGATCAGACAAGGCTAGCTTGGAACCATAGGTTTCGATGAATTCCCGGCGGGGTGCAACTCGATCGCCCATAAGAATAGTAAAAATACGATCGGCCTCGGCTGCGTCCTCAATTTCTACCCGCTTCAAGGTACGGGTTTCGGGGTTCATGGTTGTATCCCACAGTTGCTCAGGCATCATTTCTCCCAAGCCCTTAAAGCGTTGGGTAGTGTAACTAGCATTGGGGGGAAACTGAGCAATCACCTGCTGGAGTTCTTGATCGCTGTAGCAGTAGTAGTGATTGCGTCCCCGCTCCACCTTGTAAAGGGGTGGACAAGCAATGTAGATGTAGCCTTGATCTACCATGGCCCGCTGATAGCGGTAGAAAAAGGTCAGCAACAATGTGCGAATGTGGGCACCGTCTACATCGGCATCAGTCATAATCACGATGCGATGATAGCGGAGTTGTGAGGCTTCAAATTCTTCTCCCTTGACCCCTAACCCTAGGGCTGTGATCAGGGCTTGAATCTCAGCATTCTTGTAGATCTTGGCATCATCAGTTTTTTCGATATTGAGGATCTTGCCGCGCAGGGGCAAAATGGCTTGGAAGCGGCGATCGCGCCCTTGCTTGGCCGAACCACCAGCACTATCCCCCTCCACAATAAAGATTTCTGACTCACTTGGATCGCGGGAACTGCAATCTGCCAACTTACCCGGCAGAGTTGAAGACTCTAGTACTGACTTTCGGCGTACACTTTCCCGTGCTAGACGCGCCGCTTCAGCCGCATTAAAGGCTTGGATAGCCTTATCAATAATGGCATCAGCAACATGGGGGTGAAAATCTAGGTATTCAGACAACACCTCACCCACTAGAGAATCAACAATGCCTCGCACTTCAGTATTCCCTAGCTTGGTTTTAGTTTGGCCCTCAAACTCTGGATTAGGAACCTTGACAGAAATGACACCTGTCAGACCTTCTCGAATATTCTCTCCCGCTAAGTTAGAGTCCTTTTCTTTGAGTTTATTGCGCTTACGGGCAATAGAGTTTATGGTACGGGTTAGCACTGCCTTCAGACCCTCTAGGTGAGTGCCGCCATCTGCCGTGCGAATGTTGTTGGCAAAGCCTAGTAGGTTATCGGTGTAAGCATCGGTACACCACTGGAGGGCGACTTCGACTTGCACGCCGTTGCGTTCGCCTTGAATGTAGATGATGTCATCATGAAGAGCTTGCTTTTCCCGATTGATATAAGCGATGTATTCACGGATCCCACCCTCGTAGTAGTAGGTCTCGCTGTGGGGTTCGGGTTGCTTAATCAAATCCAGCCGGTGATCGGTGAAGGTAATTTTCACCCCAGCGTTTAGATAGGCCAGTTCTCGTAGACGACTAGCCAAGGTAAGGTAGTCAAACTCAATGCCACCCGTGAAAATAGTCTTGTCGGGCAAAAAGGTGATGGAGGTACCTGTCTGGGTGCGATCGCTAGGCTGTGCAATCACCTCAGTGACAGGAACTCCTCGCTCGAAGCGCTGGGTATAGACCTGTTGGTTGCGCCAAACAGTCGCTTCTAACCACTCTGATAGGGCATTTACTACCGTAATCCCTACACCGTGCAGCCCACCAGAAACCTTGTAGCCACCACCACCAAACTTTCCGCCAGCACCCGTAATGGTGAGCACGGTTTCTAGGGTAGATTTGCCAGTGCGGGGGTGGATATCTGTAGGAATGCCCCGACCATCGTCCACAATAGTGGCAGAACCATCCGCATTTAAGTCCACCTGAATGGTTTGGCAATAACCCGCTAGTGCCTCATCCACTGAATTGTCAACCACCTCATATACCAGATGGTGCAACCCACGTGGCCCCGTGCTGCCAATATACATGCCAGGGCGAGCACGCACGTGAGCAATCCCTTCTAGGACTTGAATTTGCTCAGACCCGTAGTCTGATGAGCTAGTTAGTTGAGTTGCAGTTTCTTCCTTGCTAGT
>JANWZG010000167.1 GCA_025054735.1 Cyanobacteriota bacterium
TAAAACGTCACCATTCTTAGCAGTTGAGTACCCCTACAGCCTTATTGCTTGATGATGGAGGTATAGCAGCAAACTTTTGCCAGAGCCAGTACACATCATCTGTAGGATAATCCATGAAGTGGTTCAACCTCTTCGCTTTAAATCAGCGTTTAACACTTCTAGTAACTGGCCTTTAGAGAGTTGACGCTATAACGAGTGTCACACCAAACATTTCACACCACGAAACTGAGCATATTTTCGGAGTAGCGCTTCACTTGAGTGAAGTAACCATTACACCAGGGTGTGTCTGAGTTGAGCTGTTGATTGGTAGTAACCAGAAACAGGGTGTATCTGGGTTAATCAAAATCATTCAGGTACATGAGGTCGTCATCATGAGATTCCAGTTATTGTCGGGGAGACGGATGCACAAGACGCTCCGCCAGTTGAGCATTAGTTTACTCGGGCTTGTTTGTTTCAGTCTAGCGATTGTCAGTCATTCACAGCCGATCGCAGCTCAGTCTGGAGCAAACCTAGCCACTATTTCAGAGATTTTAGACGGTAACCAAGTATTCATCCAAAGCCGACAGGCTAAGGTGAATGACCAAGCTAGGCGTGGCCAAAAAGTTATGACTCGAGATGCGCGGGCAGCGATTTTGTTCAACAACGGTGCCGTAGGACGGCTAGGTAAGAACTCGGTGTTGACAGTAGGCGATCGCTGTGCCCAAATTCGGCGCGGACAGATTTTAGTCAGCGGCCCTGCTAGTAGTTGTTCATCATCGGTCGTTGCTGGTGTTTGAGGCACTACCTACTTACTGGAAGTGGATGACAATGATCAGACCATTGTGAGAGTCTTGGAAGGGGAAGTCACTGTTGCATCTGAGCAGATTATCATTCCTGAAGAGCCAGAAACCAGCTTTATGGACATAATTGACCCTACTGGTTCCATTAAGCCTGTTGGTTCTGGTGTAAGCCCTCAGCTACCAACTTCACGCATTAAGCAGCTTCCACCGGGTCTATCAGTACCGACGGCACCCAAACTAGCCTCCCTCCAAAGCCAGCCTAGTAGCTCACCTAGACAACCTGCATCAACGAGGGAAAATAAGATTACAGTTGTAAAGTCAGGTGAGAAAGTTGCCTATAACCCTTCCCAGGGAATCTTTAGCCCCGTGGAGAAAATGACTCAGCAAGAGTTTGAGTCTATTCTGACAGGAGCACTGTTCAACGGCTTCTCTGTACCAATCCCCGGCCTTCAGGATGTGCAACGTAGTTTCCAAAACCTCTTCCCCGGCGTACCTTTTCCTATCAATGTTCCTAGTTTGAATGTGCCCGGTTTAGGTATACCAGGTTTACCCTTTGGCTTCTAAAGGCTAGTGACAGAGGCTAGTTTTCCCCTTAGAGAGATTGGGAGCTAAACTGACGGGCATCCCCGATCATGCTTATCAACTTACGTGGCATTCTAGAGGAAGACTATACCCATTCTCCAAAGGCCAGCAACGTAACCATTCGTTCGTAGTAAGGACTTAAGTCCTTACTACAAGCTATCCGTAGCCGTAGTGTAGAGAGGTAATAGTAGGACATAATCGCAACGGAGGTTTGTAGCGCAGACTTAAGCCTTCACTCGCACTAACCGTTGGCCTCTCTCACATTAGCCTAGCCCCATCACCATATTTACCTGGGCTATTTACTTGGCTAGCACACCATTGAGGAAAATATCAGCAATGCCTTCCGCCATTTCCTGCATGGCTTGAGGAGAGGTGTCGTGCATGATGGTGTTTTGACTAAAGCCTGCGATCGCAAACATGCCTACAAATACTCGTGATACCACTTTAGGATTTATCTTGCGGTAGGTGCCACGATCCATAGCTGTTTGAAAGAAGGCTTCAGCTACATCCATCATCTTATCGATAACTTCAGCTTGAATGCGATCGCGCAACTCTGGATGAAACTGCGCTTCCATGAAACAGATTCGCATAATATCACTGTTCTTGTGCAGGTTCAGCATTCGCCGCCGCATCACCTGAGAAACTGCCTTATAGCTACCCATTTCACTCAGCTCAGTTAACAAATCGGTCAGCAACTCTACCCATCCTTGGGTGGCAATCTCGATCAAAATTGCCTTCTTGTTGGGGAAGTGGCGAAATAGAGTTCCCTCTGCAACACCTGCCAAGTCTGCTAAGTCACGGGTACTAGTGCCGTCATAACCTCGACTAGCAAACAACCGCTCTGCTGCCCGCAAAATTCGTGCGCGGGTTTCAGTTTCGGGCTGAACAGCAGGAGAAAGTTTCATAGGTAGTTTGAACTGCATAATCTGAACGATCGTCATTCTCGCTCATGTGAGCAGTCAATCCACAAAAACGTTACAGAAACTCATATTCAGTTATTGTGCCAGGACTGCTGTGGTTGATCACGCTAGCGTTAGCAGCCTAGGGTGACAGACGACTGATTGTCCAAGTGCCATCCGCTTGACGAGAATAGAGGAGGCGGTCGTGCAGCCGATTTGGGCGACCTTGCCAGAACTCGATCGTTGTTGGCATCACCCGATAACCACCCCAGTGTGGAGGCCGAGGTACATGACCATCAGCGTAGGTATTAGTAACCGTGATCAGTTGTTGTTCCAATTGAGCACGATTGGCAATAACTTGACTCTGTGCCGATGCCCAAGCCCCTAGCCGACTCCCCAAGGGACGGCTCTGAAAATAGGCATCTGACTCTTCAGCCGACACTTGCTCAACAGCACCCCCAACTCGGACTTGGCGCTCTAGCTCTGTCCACAGAAACACCAGCACTGCGCGCGGATTAGCCGCTAGCTCTTGCCCCTTTTGGCTATGGTAGTTGGTATAGAACACAAACCCTCGCTCATCTAAGTCTTTGAGCAACACAATCCGAGCGTTAGGAATGCCGTCAGGAGTGGCGGTTGCCAGGGTCATGGCGTTGGGTTCAGGCAAATTGGCCGCTACAGCTTGGTCAAACCACTGGCGAAACTGCTGTATAGGGTCTACATGGACTTGAGATTCATCAAGACCTGCCAGGGTATAGTCTCGACGAAGATCGGCGATCGTAGGCATTATTCACTATCCAAGTTAGTTAAGAAACATAGCAAACTCTAGTTAAGAAATGTAGCCAAATCTGAAGCTTAATTGCAAAATCTTCTTTGGAGTAGGAGATGCAGGAGGTCGAGTGATAAGGTGTTATGACGAAAATTTTTATTTGCAAACTGCACATCAGTTACACCATTTATTTCGTTATACTCCTGTTGAACTCCTATGTTTAATCATGACTCTAACAAAGACTCCCTTTCTGGCGTAGTAGCAGCAGCACTCGGAGCCGGTATTGTTACATCCTTTGCTGTTGCTCTGGGGCAAAGTCCCCTATTGGCATTGGGGATTACACTATTCTCTGCCTTGGCAGCCTTTTTATTTGACCGCCTCCTGCAACATTCCTAGCCTAGTCACTACTCTAAGATTCTGACTCCACCGTCTGAACCACTAGCAGCGAGAATGCGTCCTCGTACCTTGGAAGAGTTCATCGGGCAAGATGAAATCCTTGGTCAGGGACGGTTATTGCGACGGGCTATCCAGGCTGATCAGCTATCGTCGCTGATTTTCTATGGGCCACCCGGGACGGGCAAGACAACCCTAGCACGGGTAATTGCCAACACTACCCGCGCTCATTTTATTGCTATCAATGCTGTATTGGCTGGGGTCAAGGAGATTCGAGAGGCAATCGCTACCGCGCAGGAGCGTCAACAGCGTCATCAACAGCGTACATTGTTGTTTGTAGATGAAGTTCATCGGTTCAACAAGGCTCAGCAAGATGCGTTGTTACCTTGGGTAGAGAATGGCACAGTTGTGTTGATTGGTGCTACCACCGAAAATCCCTATTTTGAAGTGAACAAGGCGTTGATTAGTCGATCGCGTCTGTTCCAACTTCGACCCTTGACTGCCGACCAGTTGCGCCAAGTTGTTCACCAGGCATTGACAGATGCAGAACGGGGTTACGGCGATCGTGCTGTTACTCTGGATCCAGATGCTCTGGAACACTTAGTCAATGTTGCCAATGGTGATGCGAGGGCATTGCTCAATGCCTTAGAACTAGCCGTAGAGACTACACCACCAGAGCCTGATGGCAACATTCACATCACCCTAGCGATCGCAGAAGACTCCATTCAGCGTCGTGCCATCCTCTACGACAAAGAAGGGGATGCCCACTTTGACACCATCAGCGCTTTCATCAAAAGTCTACGGGGGTCTGACCCTGATGCTGCATTGTACTGGCTAGCCCGCATGATCTATGCAGGGGAGGATCCGCGCTTCATCCTGCGCCGGATGTTGATTCTTGCTAGCGAAGATGTGGGATTGGCAGATCCCCAGGCGGTAATGGTAGTCAATGCTTGTGCAGAGGCATTTGATCGCATCGGTATGCCCGAAGGTCGCTATCCGTTAGCTCAGGCAGCACTCTACCTAGCAACGGCTCCTAAGTCTAACAGTGTTATGGGGTTTTTTGATGCCCTAGCTACTGTGGAAAAAGAACGGACAGCAGATATTCCTTCTCCGCTGAAGGATGCTAATCGAGATAAACAGGGCTTTGGACATGGCGCAGGTTATCTCTATCCCCATGCTTATCGAGATCACTGGGTTGCTCAGCAATATTTGCCCACAGGATTGCAGGGACAGGTTTTCTACCAGCCCTCTGATCAAGGCTATGAACGTCAACTTCAAGCCCAAGTGGCACAGCGGCGAGAAGCTCAGCTTGCAGCGTTAGCTGAAGGGCCAGTCACAACTCCCCTGGAAACATGCACAGTGGGCATCTCGGATTCTAGTGTTGATCGGTGGTTGCGGCGTGCCCTCAGTCGGGCTGGTGAAAAGTTAGGGCGAGTGCGCGATCGCCTGTTTGCCCTTGCCCAACCCCAACGCCATCACATTATTTTGGATGTGAATGCAGGCAGTGGGTTATTGCTCTGGGAAGGGGTGCGGCGTGCCCCAGAGGGAGGGGTATATGCCTGTGCATGGACAGCAGATCAGGGAGTGGCCTTACAGGAACAAGCTGCAATGCTGCCGGAACTCAGTCGTCCTGTGATTTGGATATGTTCCCCACTGGATCTCCCACATTATCTCCGGCAACAAACGAGTACCGATGCTCACCCTTGGGTAATTGATCGTGTTATTGGACGTAATCTGCTTAGTCATCATCCAGAGCATGTTGCCCTGCTGAGGCAATTAGTCCCTTACCTTCACCCCACAGGCAGCATTACCTTAGCAGAAACCTTGCCTCACTATGCTCAGCGTTTGTATCAATTAGTGGAGCCAGACTGGTTGCCAGCGGAACTCTATGACCAGCTAGTCACTGCTGAGGAAGCTGCTTATGCCAGTGATCCTAGTCTGCAATGGACCCCGGCTTGCCTAACCCACGAGTTACCTGCACAGACAATCACCATAGACTGGGAATACAACTTAGGAGAGTTAATGATTACTCCAGCGCTGATTCAACGTTGGTTCCAGCGATCGGCTGCCTCTAAAACCCTCACCTATGCCGATCGTCTGTCTGCTTCCCTCGACAGCACGGCACTGGCTAAGGTGCATCAAGTCTTCAGCCAACATCTTAAAAATCGCACAGTTCCCTGGCAAAGTACAATCGCCTTAATTCACATCAGTTGAATAGCAGATACAAGCCACAAATTACTTGGCTAAGACATCACTGCCGTTGAAGCTTGCAGCTATAGCTAGAGCCTCCATACCACTTCTCCAAAAGCCAGCGACACAACCTATTAGTTCATAGTCAGTATTAGTTCGTAGTAAGAACTTCAGTCCTTATCACCAGCCATCTGTAGCCATAGTTGGGGAAATTAGTAGTTCGTAGTAAGAACTTCAGTCCTTATCACCAGCCATCTGTAGCCATAGTTGGGGAAATTAGTATTACTGCAAACGCTCTAGCTAGCCTGTGGCCAGTTATAACTATGTTTGCACCATGTTCGGATTAATCACCCTGGGGCACTTCTTCCCATAATCGAGTTGTCTGGCGCAAGCTACGATGGTCACCGTTGCCTAAAATCACGTGATCTAACAGAGGGATATTGAGAAATTGTGCACCAGTCAGTAATTGTCGTGTCAGATTCAGATCTTCAGGGCTAGGGTCAAGGTTACCTGAGGGATGGTTATGGGCCACAATCAACCGAGTTGCACCTTGGCGAATAACTTCCCGAAAGATATCGCGCGGATGTGCCAAGGTTTCCGTTGCGGTGCCGATCGTAATCACCTTAACCCCAAGGAGGCGATGTCTAGTATCCAGCAACAGCACAGCAAATCGCTCTTGAGCTTGCCACATGAGGTCATGGCTTAGGGCTGCTGCGGCAGCGGCAGGGCTATCGATTAAGGGACGATCGAGCACACTAATTTGAAAGGTTCGTCTCCCCAACTCCAGCGCTGCCAGAATAGTTGTAGCCTTAGCTGGCCCCACTCCTGGAATCTTAGTTAACTCCTGGATGCTGATCTCTCGCAAGACCTCTAGAGGGTTACGCTGATGGTGACCAAGCTCTTGCAGAATATATTGCCCTAGCCCTACAGCCGACAGCTTTCCAGGCCCTTGACCCGTACCCAGCAAGATCGCTATTAGTTCTGCATTGGATAGTACCTGTGCCCCGTGGGACATTAGCCGTTCTCGTGGACGCTCACTGAGCGGCATGTCCATCACTCTCAAATTATAAAGCGCCATAGGCAATTGATGCGAATAGTAGCTACATAAGGTGACTTTGCGTAGCCTTCAGCATGTGGTAGGCAATCAGCAACTGGGTTAGTGCTAGTGGGTAGCTTTGCAGTGTTTCCCCTGTGGTGCCTGTGAGCTTACCTAACTCTGGGTTAGCTTCTCGGCTACAAAAGCCGATTAGATTCGGCAAGTCACTGCAAATAAAATGTTCTAGCTGTAGGACTTGATCTTCGGTTGTGCCGCTGTCAATCTCTAACACATCGACAGGTTTGCCCATGTCGCGATCGAGTCCTAAGCGAATTGCCGATTTGCCATCCGTTGTTGTCTGATCGATAACGGCTGTGAAATCTGGATGCGGGATAGTGGGTCGCAATACTAAACGCACGTTTAAGCCGTCATCAACTTGCTTCTCCGGCTCTGCGGGTGGATAGAAACTGACGATTAAGTCTGCCCAGCGGCGCTGAGGTCGAATAAACTCCTCTGAATCTGGCTCCCGCTTTTGCAGTTCCGCTAACACCTGCTCCTCTGTGTATCCACGCTTCATGGTATCGCGCTTTATTTTCCAGCGGGTACGCAGATCTTCTGGTGGTGCTAGATAAACTTTCACATCGTAGCAGTCTCTGGCGGCACGAGTAGCATAGCCCAATAGCCCTTCGATGATGACAAACTTGTTAGGCTTGACGTATTCTGGCGGTTCAAATGTACCTGTTTTGTGACTATAGACGGGTTTAAGAATCGGTTGACCTGTCCGCAGTAAGGACAGATGTTGCTGCATGATATCTAGGTAGTTACAGTCGGGGTGTAACGCTGTAATGCCCAGTTCTGCCCGTTGTTTACGATCGTAGCGGTGATAATCGTCAGTGCAGATCACTGTTACGTTATCTGATCCCAACACTTGAGCAATACCTCGTGTCAGCGTTGTTTTACCAGCCGCGCTATCGCCAACAATACCCAGTGTGATGGGGCGATGCACCATAACTCCTCCCAGTTGTAAGTATCAGATTAGTCAGCCACACCAAACAGCCAAGCCAAACACACCCCCACTGACAAGGACGGTCTTAGTTCATCTGCATTAGTATGGAAAAACTAGATTATTAATTTTAGGGCACAAATTCACGATATTGATTAGTTTTCATTATTTCCTTACGTTGCCATTGCTG
>JANWZG010000168.1 GCA_025054735.1 Cyanobacteriota bacterium
GATAATGGATTGTTAACCCAAACCCTAAAAATTCGCCGGAATGTAGTAATGGATCGCTATCGCGGTATGATTGACGGGATGTTTGACTAATACTTAACGTTGACTGACACTCAGTTGACTGACACTTAGCAGTGACTTTTGCTCTTTAATCTTCGACAACCTGCTCTCTATCTTCGACAACCATGGATGTCTCTAACAAGTTACTTTTGAAGCGTACTGTCCAAATGCGGACGATTGTAACGCCCGAATGGAAAGAACAAACCCAGCAACAATTCCAAATGCAGATCAACCAGATTGATGGGCAAGTTCAGCAAATGGAATTGCAAGCACGGCAGGCGATCGCCGAAATCCAAAAGCAAAGCCTGCAACCACCTAGCCCAGAAGTGACTCAGCAGATTGAGAACATACAAATTCAGGTGAACAACAACAAAAGCCAGTTGCTAGAGCAGAAGAATCAGTTACTCCAGCAGATTAATCGTGTTCAGCTTTTAGAACTGGAGCAAGAAGTTGATGTAGGTCAATTGGAAAGTTTCTTTTACCTAGAAAAAGGCGATAACGTCTTTGAAAAGATGCAGGTTGAAGTCCTGCTACGCAATGGCATTGTTCAAGATATTCGTGGCAAACTCTAGCGTCGTCTACTGAGGGCCAACTAGTGGGTTACTGAAAGCTAGGTCTGTTTCTTAGCTTTGATTTTCTTACGGTTGAACCCTAGGCGCTGAATTTGTCTATGAAGCTTGTTTTGCCCCCCTTAACTCCATTACCTAGCACCAGACACCAAGTATGATCAACGAAATTTTCATGCCTGCCCTTAGCTCCACCATGACGGAAGGAAAGATCACTGCCTGGATAAAATCTCCTGGCGACAAAATTGAAAAGGGAGAAACTGTACTTGTCGTTGAGTCTGACAAGGCAGACATGGATGTAGAGTCCTTCTATGCGGGCTATTTGGCGGCGATCGTCGTTGAGGCTGGTGAGGTAGCGCCTGTGGGGGCAACGATCGCCCTAGTTGCTGAAACCGAAGCTGAAATTGAAGCAGCTAAGCAAAAAGCAGCCCAACTCAAGGGGGGAACCACTATGACAACTTCTGCTGCTGCCCCCGCCACGCCAACCGCTACTACCGCAGCAGCAACGGTTACTGCCCCACCCTCCACAACCCCTGCCCGCAATGGGCGGATCATTGCCTCACCCCGTGCCAAGCGATTGGCCAAGGAACTGAATGTGGATCTAATGACCTTGAAGGGCAGTGGCCCCCACGGGCGAATTGTTGCTGAGGATGTGGAAGCAGCCGCAGGCAAAGTTGCTGCTGTTACGCCTGCTGTTGTGTCTGCAACTGCCCCGGCGGTCTCTGCTCCCGCTGCGACTGTGGCAACACCTGCGCCTAAACCTGTAGCTCCTGTGACTCCAGGCCAAGTTGTGCCCATGACCACCCTACAAAACGCTGTAGTGCGGAATATGGTTGCCAGTTTGTCGGTGCCGACGTTCCGTGTGGGCTACACCATTACCACCGACGCACTGGATAAGCTGTACAAGCAGATTAAGGCTAAAGGTGTGACGATGACAGCACTGCTGGCAAAGGCAGTAGCAGTCACATTGCAAAAGCATCCCTTAGTGAACGCGGCCTATGTGGAGAATGGCATTCAGTACGCTAGCGCTATTAACATTGCGGTAGCAGTGGCAATGGAAGATGGCGGATTAATTACCCCAGTGTTGCCCCAAGCTGACCAGATGGATATTTATTCCCTGTCGCGCCTGTGGCAAGACTTGGTGACCCGTGCCCGCAGCAAGCAACTGCAACCCCAGGAATATAACTCTGGTACCTTTACCATCTCGAATTTGGGGATGTTTGGGGTCGATCGCTTTGATGCGATTCTGCCACCTGGTCAGGGTGCTATCTTGGCAATCGGAGCCTCGCGCCCCCAAGTCGTAGCCACCGATGATGGCCTGCTGGGAGTGCGCCGCCAGATGCAGGTCAATATTACCTGTGACCACCGTATTATCTACGGAGCCGATGCTGCTGCCTTCCTCAAGGATTTAGCTGAGCTAATTGAGACAAATCCCCAGTCTTTGACACTGTAGGAACCACTGCAAGCCCGGAATACGGAAATGCTATGAGCAGGCTGTAGGCACTTGCTTTAGCTTGTTGAAGCTAGATTTTGTGCCATGGTCATAAACATTTCCTGAGAGCTGAGGGGCTGGGCATCAGCAGGGGGTCGGCGCTGGATATAGCTGCCATCGGGTTGCATTTCCCATGCTTGTCGATTATCCACCAGCATAATGCCCAGAATTTCCTGAAGTTCCTTAGCTAAGGCTGGATCCTCAACGGGGACTACTGCCTCTACGCGACGATCGAGGTTGCGAGGCATCCAGTCAGCGCTGCCAATAAAGACCTGCTCTGCGCCGTTATTGAAGAAATAGAAAATCCGGGAATGTTCTAGTAACCGTCCCACAATGCTAATAACCCGGATATTGTCACTGACACCAGGCAAGCCAGGACGTAGGCAACAAATGCCCCGAATAATTAGGTCAATTTGCACTCCAGCTTGGGATGCTTCGTACAGGGCAGTAATAATCGTGGGGTCTACCAAGGCGTTCATCTTAGCCACAATGCGACCAGAGCCACCTTGGGAGGCATATTCAGCCTCGCGCTGAATCATTTCCACCATGCGGTTGCGGAGACTGAAGGGGGCAACAAGCAGTTTGCGATACGATCGCTGCTTGGCATGGCCAGTTAGATAGTTAAACAAGTCAGTCAGGTCAGCACCTAACTCTTCCCGACAACTCAACAACCCTAGGTCGGTGTAAAGGCGGGCAGTCTTGGGATTATAGTTACCAGTGCCAATATGAACATAGCGCCGCATTCGGTTCTCTTCTTTGCGCACGACTAGCACAACTTTCGTGTGGGTTTTGAGTCCAACCAAGCCATAGACCACATGCACCCCCACTTGCTCTAGTTTGCGTGCCCAGATAATGTTGTTTTCCTCGTCAAAGCGGGCTTTTAATTCCACTAAGACAACTACTTGCTTGCCGTTCTCAGCCGCTGCAATTAGGGCATTGACAATGGGTGAGTCGCCTGAGGTGCGATAGAGTGTCATCTTAATCGCTAGGACATCAGGATCATAGGCAGCATACATGATAAAGGCTTGAACAGTAGCCGAGAAGGAGTGGTAGGGGTGATGGACGAGCAAATCTTGTCGCCGAATCGTAGCGAAAAAGTTTCTGCCCTCCTCGATCGCCACATCAGAACCGTCGATTGGCGTGTCGCTGTCTCGACGCAATAACGGTGGCACTACTGACTTCCAGGGCTTGTCTTTCAACTCTGGTAATGGCAACTCCATAAAGCTCCACAAATCTCGCAGGCCAATTACCCCTTCCACCTCGTAGATGTCAGCCGCTGTCAAGTCCAGTTCTTCTCGCAACAGTTCCCGCACAGAATCAGGCATGGAGTTAGGCACTTCCATCCGCACCACAGAGCCACCCATGCGGCGCTTGCGCAACTCTTGCTCGATCGCTAGCAACAAATCGTCGGCCTCATCCTCCTGCAGGCTGAGGTCAGCATCACGAGTGATCCGAAACGGATAGTATTCCTGGATGTTCATCCCTGGAAATAGTGCCTCTAAGTTGTGGGCAATCACTTGCTCTAATGGCACTCCCGTCCACACAGCAGGCTGGTCACCTCGACGCAATCGCAGGTCTTCGGGCAGGGGTAAAAACCGAGGTAATGTTCGGGGTACCTTCACGCGGGCAAAATACTCACGATTAGTATCAGGATCCTTAACCACTACTGCCAGGCTAATGCTGAGGTTGGAAATGTGGGGGAAAGGATGGGCTGGATCCACAGCTAATGGTGTCAAGACGGGAAAGATTTGCTCCTCAAAGTACTGTTGGAGATAGGTGCGCTGCTCAGGGTTAAGGTCAATGTAGTCGAGCAAGTGGATGCCGTGGTCTGCCAGTTTGGGGCGCAGTACCTGCTCAAAGTGTTGATGTTGCTGAGCAACGATCGGATGCAGCTTGTTGCTAATCAGTTCCAGCTGTTCTTGGGCAGAAAGACCATCGGGGGTACGATCGACAACACCAGCCGCTAACTGTTCCTTCAGGGCTGCCACACGCACCATAAAATACTCATCCAGATTAGAGCTAAAAATGGCCAGAAACTTCAGTCGTTCTAGCAGGGGTGTGCGATCGTCCATAGCCTCATGCAGCACACGGGCATTAAACTCCACCCAACTGGCTTCACGGTTCAGGTAGTATTCAGGGCTGCAAAGCGTTAAAGCCTTGGATGTCTTGCTGGATTGCGTCATAGGGTCACTGCTCAGTTTTGCTCGTTTAAGGCTGGCCTAATATTGCTGCATCCTCTCTTGGAGGAAGTGGCATAGCCAACGCATTATCTCAAATCATGGCAACAGATCATTGCTTACTGCATTACACCTACTCTAGCTAGAACTCTGAATAGAGGTAATCCTATCGTGGGGCGGGCTTACAAGTTATACCAATTCTCCAAAAGCTAACTAGACAACTCATTAATTCGTAGTCAGGACTTAAGTCCTGACTACAAGCTACCTGTAGCTGTAGTATCAGGAAGTGGTATTAGGTCACTTGAGATGACTGTGTAGCAATCTCCAAGGAGATTAGGACGTTGGTACAGCCGATTAAGTCGAACTATGACGAACGCCTTCTGACGTAGGTAAATCTTGACGATGCTGACATCAGCTCATAGGCTGGAAGACAGGGACAAAATATGTGACATTCATCACCATACTGATGTGATTTCTAGAACTACTTGAAGGGTTATTGGCATGCCCAGTCAATTTACTGAAATCTTGTATCAATGGACAGAACTAGAGTCCAGTGACATACGCGACGGCTGGTGCGCCTTGGGCAAGAACCATCGCCCTTGGCAACTGTTTTTGCACCCTGCCCTTGCCGGATGGTTAATTTGGGGACTGGTGAGTTGCGGAGTCGGAAGTCCAGTAGCGATCGCCCAACCCTTACCCGCTGTGAATCAGCAAGGCTTTCCTGAACCCCAAACTACGGCTAGTGCAATGCGCCTCCTAGAGCGTGGTCTGTCAAAGGCTGTGATTAGAGACTGGCAGGGTGCGATCGATGACTATACCCTAGCGATTCGCCAAGACCCAACCCTAGTTGCTGCCTATGTGAATCGGGGTATTGCCTATCGTCAATTGGGGCAATCTCAACAGGCCATTGCTGACTATACCCAAGCCATTCGCCTTAACCCCAACAATGCTGAAGTGTTCAACAACCGGGCGATCGCTCACCTCAGCATGGGCCAGCGCCAGATGGCACTCTCTGACTTTACCACAGCAATCAACCTCAACCCCAACTATGCAAAGGCTTTCTATGGGCGGGGTACCGTTCGCCGACAACTTAACGATCACCAGGGGGCAATGGCAGACTTTAACCAAGCAATTCAGCTAGACCCCACCTATGCCGATGCCTACTATGGGCGGGGACTCTATCGACAGCAACTGGGTGAACGCCGAGGCGCACTAGCAGATTTTCGCCGGGCGGCAGAGCTATACCAAGCCACAGGCAACACTCAACGGTATCAGGAAACTCTGAAGCGGGTTGAAGCAGTGCAGCGATCGCTCCAGACCCAGACACGCTAGCCGTGATCGACTAAGACAGATAGCCGCTAGCTTGACAAGTGAACATAGTGTCATAGCGATCGCCCTGCTGCATCAGTTCCTCATGGCTACCAGCCTCGACGATTTTGCCGTGTTCCAGCACAATGATGCGATCGGCTAGCTTTGCCAGAGCAAGGCAATGGCTGACGATAACGGTCATGCGCCCTTGGGCAAGGGTACAGAAAATGTAGTTTCATCGATCGCCACCGTACTCAGCAACACCGTACTCAGCAACAGCGACACCGATGGGTCTGACCCTGTGACTAGATCCATCAGCGGCAAATTGCGTAATTCCCTAGGAGCAGCTCGTAACACCATCCACAGACTGCGGCGCAGTGCCTGCATGGTTGACAGAGTTGTGGTTGCCCAGTTAGATAACCCTTGATTGACAGAAAAAGTTATTCCCAGTCTGGCCTAGGTAGCAAGGGAACTGCCAGATCAGGTTCTGATTACTCATCTAATCACTTGATCACTCAGTAGTTACTCCGCTGTTGACCGTTACCCAAATGGGTTAGTATTGTAAAGGTTCGTTACCAAGTCTTGACTAACTGTTGAAAAGATTAATGCTCTGGTTACGAGCCATCGTGCACCTTCACCGACTGTTGATTTGTTGCCGATTTGGTGCGCCTGATTATTAACCATTGCACTCCTAACGGATTCCCTTATGTCCCTTCCTATCCGTAACGTCGCCATCATCGCCCACGTTGACCACGGCAAAACTACCCTTGTGGATGCTCTCTTGAAACAGTCTGGCACCTTCCGTGAGGGGGAAGAGGTGCCTACCTGTGTAATGGACTCCAACGACCTGGAACGGGAGCGCGGTATCACGATTCTGGCTAAAAACACCGCCGTTCGGTATAAGGAAACGTTGATCAATATTATCGATACACCAGGACACGCAGATTTTGGCGGTGAAGTTGAGCGAGTGTTAGGCATGGTAGATGGCTGTATCCTCATCGTGGATGCCAATGAAGGCCCCATGCCCCAGACTCGGTTTGTGCTCAAAAAGGCACTAGAAAAAGGATTGCGTCCTATTGTTGTTGTCAACAAAATTGATCGGCCTCAAGCGGAACCCTACAAAGCAATCGACAAAGTTCTGGATTTGTTCATCGAGTTAGGTGCTGACGATGACCAGTGTGAGTTTCCTTACCTATTTGCCTCTGGTCTTAGCGGCTATGCCAAGGAAAAGCTCGACGATGAACCCAAGGACATGCAACCATTGTTTGAAGCCATTCTGCGCCATGTGCCCCCGCCGATTGGAGATGCAAGCAAGCCACTACAGTTGCAAGTCACCACCTTGGACTATTCCGAATACTTGGGACGGATTGTAATAGGCAAGATCCACAATGGTGTGATCCGGGTAGGACAGCAAGCAGCGCTGGTAACTGAGTCAGGGGCGATCGTTAAGGCAAAAGTCTCCAAACTGATGGGGTTTGAGGGCTTGAAGCGCATCGATTTAGAGGAAGCTTCAGCAGGCAACATCGTAGCAGTAGCAGGGTTTGCTGAGGCTAACATTGGTGAAACCATTACGGATCCCAATGATCCCCAAGCCATGCCCCTGATTCGAGTTGATGAACCTACGTTACAGATGACCTTCTCTGTCAATGACTCTCCCTTTGCCGGACAGGAGGGCAAACTAGTTACCTCTCGCCAAGTGCGCGATCGCCTAATGCGAGAGCTAGAAACCAACGTGGCGCTGCGGGTAGAAGATACTGACTCTCCTGATCGTTTTCTGGTATCTGGTCGGGGTGAGTTGCACCTAGGCATTTTGATTGAGACCATGCGGCGCGAAGGCTACGAGTTTCAAGTGTCTCAGCCACAGGTGATCTACCGCGAAGTTAATGGGCAACCCTGCGAACCCTACGAGACCCTAGTACTGGATGTGCCCGAAGCAGCCGTGGGTGGTTGCATAGAGCGTCTAGGACAACGCAAGGGCGAAATGCAAGACATGCAAACTGGAACCAACGGTCGTACTCAGCTAGAATTTGTTATTCCTGCACGGGGACTAATTGGCTTCCGGGGTGAATTTATGCGCCTAACCCGTGGCGAGGGTATTATGAACCACAGCTTCCTAGAATATCGGCCTATGACTGGGGAAATTGAAGCGCGGCGTAATGGTGTGCTGATTTCCTTTGAGGAGGGTGTTGCTACCTTCTATGCCATGAAGAAT
>JANWZG010000169.1 GCA_025054735.1 Cyanobacteriota bacterium
AGCGATTTCTTTCAGTTCCTTGATCTCCGTCCCCAGATGCAGGAACCCACGAATCCTAAGTGCATACCCTCAAGCCTAAGCCAAGGGATCCAATTCCATCATGTAACCTTCTACTATCCCGGTAGCGATCGCCCGGCCCTTAAGAACTTTAGCCTTACTATTCCTGCTGGCAGCATTGTGGCAATCGTGGGCAACAACGGCGCGGGTAAGAGTACCCTCCTCAAGTTGCTGTGTCGTCTCTATGACCCTCAACAAGGCCAGATTACCCTAGATGGCATCGATCTACGTTCCTTCAAAACTGCTGATCTACGGCGTGCTATTACTGTTTTGTTTCAGCAACCTGTTCGTTATAACGCCACTGCTGCGGAAAACATTGTCTTGAGTCGTCTTGCTGGTGAGGCATGGGGTGAAGAATGGTCTCACCATGTCCAAGCTCTAAAACCTGAAATTACCCAGGCAGCCCTAGCGGCAGGTGCTGATCAGCCGATCGCTCGTCTTCCCCAAGGCTACGACACCCTGTTGGGCAAGTGGTTTGCAACAGGCACCGACCTCAGTGTGGGCGAATGGCAGCGCATTTCCCTAGCCCGTGCTTTTTTGCGCCCTGCTCCCATCGTGATCTTAGACGAACCCACTAGTGCTATGGACTCTTGGGCCGAGGCAGACTGGTTGTCTCGATTTCGGGCACTAGTACAGGGTCAGACAGCGATCGTTATTACCCATCGATTCACCACAGCCATGCGTGCCGATTTAATCTATGTCATGGTCAATGGTGAAATTGTGGAATCAGGCCATCACGATCAACTCATCGCCGCCAATGGCCTCTATGCCCAGTCTTGGACAGCACAGATGGGGGGAATAGGTAAAATAGAGGTGTGAAGTGTCAGTCCTGTAGTCAAGATAGGCTGTAAGGGAGCATGAAATTCCGGTACACCCCTTTCCCAGATGTGGGTAAGCCACTGGTGCAGCAGTTAGGGATGTATCCGCGTGTGCCAGATTTCACGTGGGATTTCCTGCGCTGGTTGGGGCGATGGATGGTTGTCTTGCTATTTCATCTGCAATATCGGCTAGAGGTGCGAGGCACAGTACCCGACGGCGACAAAATTGCCCTTGTGGCCAACCATCAATCTCATCTAGATACGCCAACCGTCTTGGCAGCGTTACCCTGCAAGCAGCGACACAAACTGTGCGTGCTAGCAGCAGAAGATTACTTTTTTCAGCGGGTCGATCGTGCCCTAGCAGCCTCACTACTTGGTCAAGCAGTGGCCTTTAACCGTAATCTACACATCAGCCTGCGGGACTGGATGACACGCCTACGATCTACCCAGACTGGCTGGATGTTGCTCTATCCCAGTGGCAGTCGCAAAGCTACGGAAATTCAAGCAGGAATGCTGAAGCTATTGCTGAAAACCGGCTGGACGATCGTGCCTGTACACTTAGAGGGCACTGCTGAGGCATGGAGTATTCATGACCAACTTTGGAAGCCATTTCGGACGTTACGGATAACCTTTTTACCGGCTTATACAGGCGATGATATTGACCAACTCATGCAGCGACTGGAGCAGGAATTAACTTCCCCGCAACAGGTCTAGCTCTTGGCGAGCAGGGTCATAGGTGGGGTCAAAGGTAAGTGCTTGGGTGAAGGCAGCGATCGCCGCCTCTGGCTCGCCCAAGACCTTGTAGGTTACCCCTAACTCATAGGCTGCCCATACCGTCATAAAGTTCTGATCTACAGGTTCCTCGCGGTAATAGGTGCCCTCCTGTCCGAGTTGCAAACAGCGCTGAAAGTAAGGGATTGCCCCTAGGGCTAGATCCATTTCCCGCAGCAACATTCCTGTCAAGTGCAGCAAGGGTGGATGGTTGGGGAACCAAGTTAGTCCTCGCCGACAAATCAACAAGGCTGTTTCGTAGTCTTCTTGATAGAGCAGGTCAGAGCCAAGGGTGTAGAGCAGGGCAGGTAACCGTCCTGCCTCCGCTGGAGGATTCCCTGCAATCAAGTCTGGGGCAATGCGCTCAAAGGCTTCTGCCCAGCACGATCGCGCTTGTTCCTCCTGTCCGGTGCGTAGGTAAGCATCGGCTAAGGTCATCAATAGCAGCAAGCTTAGGGGTTCTTGGGCACGAATCCGCTCTAGCATGGGAATGTCGCGGGTGAGGTTTTTCTCTAGTAGCCGATCGTCGCTGTAGCCGTAGTGCCGAATATGCAGATTGGTGACGGGCCGAATCATCGTGTTGGGGACATCCTGATGTCGATAGGCCAACTGTTCATGGTAGCGTCCCACATAACTAAACTCTGGCAGATTCCGGAACAAACGCGGGGCTTGTAGAGGGGTAATGGGCTGACTCATTTCAATGCGAGTTAACCAATAGACTGAAATGCTGGAATCAACAGTGAGCAGGGTTTTCCAGTTAGGGTCATTGATCACTAAATCCTCGTCAGCATCTAGGGTTAGGATCCAATCACCGGTGACATGAGCAAGGGCAACGTTACGGGCAGCAGCAAAGTCGTCACACCAAGTAAAGTGGTAAATGTCTGCGCCATAGTGACGAGCGATCGCGATCGTCTCATCCTCAGAACCAGTATCCACAATCACTAGCTCATCCACGTAGGGACGCACGCTCTCTAAACAGCGGGGTAAGTTGTGTTGCTCATTTTTAACAATGGCGTAAAACGACAGGCGCATATCCTCAAACCACAGTTGTAGAAACCACAGTTATAGAACAACACGCACAATGCGGGTTAACCAACTACCATCAGGGTATAGCTCTAGCCATCGCAAACCGGGACGATGCCACGTGAGGGGAGAGTCCTTTGGCTGGTCATACTGCAAGCAGGTTGAAGGTGCTGTGAGGTAGGCAACGTTACCCCGTTGATAGTGAATGGGTTGATGAACATGCCCTGCAATCACTAGGCGCACTTGAGGATGTCGATCGACTACCTGATACAGTGCGTCAGAGTTCGTCAACACCTCTCCCATCCAGTCAGGATCGGGAACGATCGGCGGATGATGCAGGGCTACCAAAGCCGGTAAATGACTAGCGTGCAGTTGTGTATCCAGCCAGTCTAAGGTTGCAGCCGACAACTCTCCCCAGACCTTTCCCACCACAGTGGAATTGAGCAACAGCAACTGCCAGCCATCCTCCACCAAAACACGGGCCTGAGTAATAGCAACATCACCCCAGGCTTGCTGAATAGCAATGCTGCTGTCATGGTTACCAACTAAGTAGTGCACGGGGACAGCCAGCGGTGCTAATAAATGCTGGATATGGGTGTAGGATTCTGGGGTTTCATCTTGAGATAAATCACCCGTGACCATCACCAAATCTGGGTCTAGGGTCTGTGCCAAGGCTACAACTTGTCCCAGAGATGCTGCTGTGTTCATGCCCCGTAACTCTCCGTCGCCGTGGGCAAAGATGTGGGTATCTGACAGTTGAATCATGCGCATGAGTAGTGAGTAACCCGATCGGCTAGGAGTCATCATTCAGGATTCTATCCTAGCGTTGACTTGAGCTTGCATAAAGCAGATTACACTAGCTCTGCGATAACACTGTTTTTCTAATCACCCTACGACCTAGTAGTAGTCCATTGGCAATGTAGAGATGACCTATTGGCGAGACCTGCATCATCCCTTACAATCGCGATCGTGATGATTCTTTGCTTATGCCTCCTAAACAAATTCCCTAGGGGCGATCGTCTTGCTTATTCCTACACCAGCCTGCTATTCTCACCCCATGGCTAAACCCCCAAAAACCTCTACTCGTCCTATTGGCAAGCGCGTTGAGCAATTCACCCACCGTGCTTCAGAGCGGCTGTCGTCTGAAGTCGAAAAAATTGTTTATAAGGTGATGACTAATCCAGGGTTAGAGAATACAGTATCAAATGCCATTCAAAAGGGCTTGATTACATTGATTGTGCGCTATTGGCCGCTGGTGGGTCTAGGTGTTCTACTGCTGTTGATTGCCCATGCTGCTATTCTAGCGGTGGTCTTGGCACTCGTGCTTAAGACTAACTGAGGCGAGTAAATCTCACAAGGCTGTGCTGGAAGGAACTGTTCTGGATAGCGCTGCATTAACAGATGCCCTATTGCCCAATGGCTATCCCTCGCCAGAGGCCAACCCTCCAGAGGCTCAGGAATCATATCTTCCGCTAGATGCCACTAGTGATGCCACCCCAAGGGATCTGTCACTGTCCCCTCCTGTCCAAGAGGCTGCCCCCAGCACTGTACCGCGATCGTGCACCCCTCGGCAGTCACCACTACAGCTATCTTGGGCACCGCTCCTGTTTTGGTGGCTAGGGTTTAGCACCCTAGGTTATCTGCTAGCCCTGCAACAGGCAAAATTGCCCAGCTATCTGCTGGCGTTGATTGGCTCTATCCTATGGGTATTTGATGATTCCTTGACAGCATTCGTTCCGATCGTGGCTGCGATCGCTGGCTTCAGCCCTACCGATTTCAGTCGTCACCCTAGGCGTGTTCGTGCTGGTAACCCTTAGCGTGTTTATCACCCTCAAGGTAACCCTAAGTTGGAACTAGGTGCATCCCACTTAACGCACATAAGCCCTCACGCCCTAGCCCCTTCTCCCTGCCCCCCTTAGCCCCTCGCGAACGGGGGGGTGGGCGCAGGGGAGTCGGATGGAAAGTCCCTCTCCCTGCTTGGGAGAGGGATTTGGTGAGGGCTACCAAGTGGGATGCACCCGTTGGAACTTCAGTCAGTCGTTGAAGAGCAGTCTGTGGATTGGGGGTTTAGGCACAATCTTGACTCAAGTTGCAATGTGGATGTTCTATGGTGATGCTGCCTACAGTGGCGGTGGCATTGTGATTGCATTGGATACAGGTCACCTAGGCTTGATCGCAATCTAGCCACAGGGCTGATCAGTCTTGGTTCCCTAGCATGGGGGCAGTTGATGGCAGAGAGAGTCAGCAGGCGCAACGCAGTTTGGATTGTGGGCTTGGTAGCTGCTGTAGGCCTATGGTCTGGTCGCATTATCCTATCCCTAACGTAGCTAGCAATAGAGGAACGTTGTCTATCACAATCACGTCCCTGAGGGCATAGCTAACCTCACAAAGTCGTGGAGTGATTGGGAATTCTATGAAGATGGCTTGTATGGGTTAAGGTAGAACTACGCTGCTGCTTGTTGCTCACTGGAACTGACATCGCTATGCACAGAGAAAAATCAACTACGATCGCCCAAGAAATTAAAACCCAAATCGTCATCCTGGGCAGTTTTGTTGCCGTAATGTGGGGTGTGGAGATTCTAGATGCGGTTGTCTTTGGGCATCGCCTCAATGCGCTGGGTATTCGCCCCCGTAGCATCAATGGACTCTGGGGAATCTTGTTTATGCCATTTCTCCATGGCAACTTCGCTCATCTGATCGCTAACACCCTGCCATTTGTTACCCTAGGCTGGTTGATTATGCTACGTGAAACCAGTGACTTTTTTGTTGTGACCATACTATCCATGCTGGTGGGGGGATTGGGAATTTGGCTCATCGGCTCTCCCT
Source organism: Cyanobacteriota bacterium (assembly GCA_025054735.1). Classification (NCBI taxonomy): domain Bacteria; kingdom Bacillati; phylum Cyanobacteriota; species Cyanobacteriota bacterium. The sequence continues at coordinate 5,496 of JANWZG010000169.1, forward strand.
TTTCTGTGCATATCGGTGCCAGCGGTGTTGTATTTGGTTATTTAGGTTACTTACTGCTACGGGGCTACTTTGAGCGGAGTGTAACGGCGATCGGCTTCTCAATCGTAGTCGCCATTCTCTATGGGGGCACCTTGTTTGGCCTGTTGCCTATCCATCGTGGTATTTCCTGGGAAGGCCATCTGTTTGGCTTCTTAGGAGGAGTGCTCGCTGCCTATCTCTTGGCTAAGCGTCCCACAGGAACATAGGCTGCTGTTTGTATCACTATTAACGCTGCGACCTGATGGCACCAGGTACACTAACAGCGATCGCGTCATAGTCCATAGCGGGCAACGAACGCCCATCATACACACCACACCAGCGGGCAAATAGTTGCGTTACCACAGGTCGAACTCGCTCGTCATAGGCTCCCAACTGGGCAGCGCGCCACTCGATTGGTAGCCCTAGCTCACCGTTATAAGCACCAACCAATAGCCCAGCCCCGATCGTTGTCAGTGGTTGGTCTGTACATCCTATAGCCCGTTGCAACGTTAGCCGACAGTCCTGGGGTGTGGTCACAAAACAAAACAGAGCCAACCCATAGGCCCGGTAAACCAAGGGCAGATAGGCTAGTGCCTGTTGAGCAGCCGTCAGGCTAGCACCATTCTGATATAGGGCTGCCACCGTTCTGAGCGTCTGCCTCAGTGCCGGATGATCATAGTCTGGCCAAGGATAGGCAACATCAGCGGATAGGATGCGGTGGATAGGGCTGCTGTTATGCAAAATCAATCCTACACTGTGCAGCATAATTACCTGATCCGCTAGGGGACGATCGTGGGAGTCAGACCAATGCTGGATTGCTGCTGTCAGGGCCAGTGGATTGTCCCCATAGAGCAAGATAAAGGGCACCAGGGTTGTGGGATGGATTAGGGAGGCTGATCGTCTAGATTCAGGTGGGGTAGAAGCCTGTAAAAGTGACTTGGCGATCGTCACCGCTGCGTCTTGATGAACTGACCAAAATCCTGGTGACAAGGGCTGATAACGACAAGCAGCAGATCGAGAGCACTGCTCCAGCAGCGCCTCTGCCACTAAAGCCCCCATCCAAACTCCACAAAACCGTTGCCACAGCGATGGTGTTATAGGCATGACTGACTAGCCAACTAAATTAGCCCCTAACGTGGGGATGGAGGTGCAGGTGATGGCGATGGAGACATTCCCGGTGAAGGCGCTGCCATTGGGGATGTATCAGATGGCGTACCGCTAGCAGGGGAAGGTGTTGCTGCCCCAGCTTCTACAGAAAATGGCGGAAAGTCTACCCTAGGTCTAGCTAAGCTCACGGTGCTATTGTAAGTACTCGTCCTACCCTTATTTAGCACCGTCACTGTAAAGGGAATGGTGCGGGTACGGTTACCAGGCTGCTCACAGGCACGATACAGCACTACCTGCACCTGATAACGTCCGGCAGGCGCGCCACCCGTGGGCCAGAAGATATTCTCTACTGGCCTAGTCGTCGTCGCAACACAGTCCGCATTAGAATCAACATCCAACTCTCCACCAGATGGGGACTTAGGTTCTCGGAAAAAGACCGTTTGTCCTGATGGATCCTTTACTGCTAGGTCTAAATCATCCTTCGTGCGCCAGCGCAACGTCACCTGCACATCCCCAGTTCCTAGTCTTGGCTCACCGCTGGGTTGCTCTGGACTCACACAAAACACATCCAGGTTCACCAACTGACCGGATGGAGTCCGCATGTAACACGCTAGGCGATTTTCTGAGCCACTTGGGGCAATTGGATAGCCCAGGGGACTGTTGGGGTCAGGTAACTGAGCAGTGGTAGGTTGCATCAACACCATCACTGAAGCGATCGACAATGTAACAGGAAATCGCACAGCAGACGATTGTAGCAATGGAAGCCAACGATTCAGCATAGGGTCAATGTCGGGGATCAACATCACTTGTATAACACAGGCCTATTCTTCAAAATGCCCAATTTTTATGGGGATATCAAGTTTTATGGGGATATCAAGCTCAGGCCGAGTTGTCAACTAGATGGCTTAGGGGTTGACCAAGCCAACCAAAAAATAGCTTCTCTTGACTAGGCGTAGGGTGCTGAACTGGCACAATTTCGTAACGTTTTGGTTGGGGGGCGGCTAGGGTAGCCATGCCTGTGCGTAGTTCATCCTGGTGAAACCAAGTCATTGTCACAGCATCACCAGGACTGTAGTTGCGCAGTCGATCGTCTAGTTGATCAGCTGTGACACGAAACTGGTCGATCGCCAACAGCTCATCGCCGGGGCT
>JANWZG010000170.1 GCA_025054735.1 Cyanobacteriota bacterium
GTTGATCCCAACTTTAATCTTGCCTGTGACCAGCCTACCCACCAACTGCAAGGGAAGCGGTTGTTAATTGTTGATGACAACTACACCAGTCGTCAGACCTTAACTGAACAGGCAGAGTCGTGGGGTATGGTTGTACAAGCTGCTGCCTCTGCCGATGAAGCCATGGCATGGCTGCGGCAGGGTCAAGAGTTTGATATTGGTGTGGTGGATGCTTACATGCCAGATCAGGATGGCATCACGCTAGCAAGGCAAATTCGCCAACTTGAGCAGACCATGTGCGCCGCAGACTGCTCTGCCTTATCGAGAAAAGTGCCTTTACTACTCCTCACAGCGGTTGGCAGTTCCCAGTCTAGTTGGAATGACGCTGAGGTGGAATTTGCCCAATGCCTGAACAAGCCAGTTAAGCAGTCTCATTTTTACAACGCTCTCGTAGAAATCCTGGAACACCAAGCTGCACACCAGGCCCAACTGTCTCCAGCAGAGACTCGATCGCGGTCAAATGCAGCAGTGGCTAAACTGCAACTGCCGGAGATGCCTGCAAATTTGCGTATTTTGCTGGCTGAGGACAATGCCGTGAACCAAAAGGTAGCGATCCACATGCTCCAACGCCTGGGATACCGCACAGATTTAGCAGGTAATGGCCTAGAGGTGCTCGAAGCGCTCCAACGTCAGCCCTACGATGTGGTGTTAATGGATGTACAGATGCCAGATATGGATGGCATCACAGCGGCAGAGCGTATCTGTAGTCAATGGTCGAGTGCAGAGCGTCCTCGGATTATTGCTATGACGGCTAATGCTATGCACGGCGATCGAGAAGCCTGTCTAGACGCTGGCATGGATGATTACATCAGCAAACCCGTGCGGCTAGAGGAATTAGCGCAGGCACTGAGTAAGTGCACTAGTCGCATAGTCTGAGCATAGTAGCTGCTACAGCGGCACTAGACTGCTAGTGGAGAATGAGCCTCGCAAGGCCCTTGGGGGCCAACATTGCCTATGGCTAGCTAACATGGTGTAGCAGCAGACGGGTGTGCCCTGCACGCTAAAGCACTGCGATCGGCAAGGCCCCAATCTACTTGCAACAGCGCTTTGCTATCAGTAACCATTGCGATGGCTATCCTCGAAAATCAGGGTAAGATTTCAAAGTTGTGCTAGGAGGTAATCATAGTGCCTCTGGGCGATCGCTGGCTAGTCTATGAATGCAGTCGAAATCGAAGAAGCCGTTTCGCGGTTAGCCGAATCTCCCTTTGACCCGGAGGAATTTCCGTTTGCGTTTCTGGAAGCGTTTGGCAACAAGGCGACCACGATCAAGCGGCTGAGAAGTCAGGGCAAGGATTCGACGAATCAGTCGGATTTGGGTGGGGTGCTCCAGCGCAACAACATCCACATCAAGGTATGCGCTGAGGGGCAAGTTGAAGCGACGCTGACGGCGTTGCGGGAGAGTGGGGCGACGGCTCGACACAAGGTCAAGTTTATTTTGGCGACGGACAGCCAGAGCCTTGAAGCCGAAAATCTGCTGGAGGGGGAAACCCTTGCCTGCGACTACCCCAACTTTGCCGATCACTTTGGCTTTTTCTTACCCCTCGCCGGAATCACGACGGTCAAGCAGATTCGCGAAAATGCCTTTGACATCAAGGCCACAGGGCGGCTAAATCGGCTGTATGTGGAGCTATTGAAGGAAAATCCCGACTGGGAGCAGCGACCAGAGGACTTTAATCACTTCATGGCGCGGCTAATCTTCTGCTTTTTTGCCGAGGATACGAATATTTTTCCGCCGACGGCCAAGGGAGAGGGGCTATTTACCCACACTGTGGCACAGATGAGTGCTGGGGATGCGTCGAATACCCATGAGGTGCTAGCAGAGATTTTTCGAGCCATGGCAACACCGCTGTCAGAGCGGCGGACAGCAGGGATTCGCCGGTGGGCAGAGGCTTTTCCCTATGTGAATGGCGGTTTATTTTCTCCCCTCGCCCCCCCTGGGAGAGGAGCCGGGGGTGAGGGTCTTATGTCTGGAGATGGCCCTCATCCCCTAACCCCTTCTCCCAAGTCGGGAGAAGGGGAACCAGAGGCTGCTTCACCCCTCGCCCCCCCTTGGGAGAGGGGCCGGGGGTGAGGGACAAGTCCCCCGGTTCAGCCTGGACGCATTGACCTGTGTCTGCGCTATGGCAACGTGACCTTGGGAATTGAACTGAAGGTGTGGCGCGATGGGGAAAAAGACCCCCTCACCAAGGGCTTACAGCAGTTGGATCAGTATTTGGCCGGGTTGGGGCTAGATTCAGGCTGGCTGGTGATTTTTGACCGGCGATCGGGCCTCCCCCCATTGAAGAGCGGACGACTACGGAATCAGCTACTACCCCCAGTGGCCGAGCTGTGGTGGTGATTCGGGGATAAAAGAGTTGTCAGTCAACTAGGGTATCAGCTCACCAAAAATAAACTGAGGGGCGGCAATGGTTGAAAAGCAGGCGTTGATAGCTGACTGTGTAAACTTGCCAAAAACATGTGTAAACTTGCCAAAAACAGATGTCCAATCTGCCTATCTTGACCAGCTTGCCAGCAGGTTAGAAGGATGTTTAGCTTGCCCACTACTGCAATTCATGTCAGGATGCAGCTCACGATCGAGTAATCATGGCTTCGAGGGCGGCTTGTAAATCCTGAGTCAGTGCAGTGACAGCTTGCTTGGCACTGCGACGATCGCGTTGATAGTCTGGCCAGCGATCGCTAACAGATATCGGCTCACCCACAGTAACCGTTGCCATCTGCTTGCCTAAACGAGGCCGGGGATAGGTACGTTCACCTTTCAGGCGGGCAACCGTTTCCCAAGTCAGCAATAGGGTTTCGGCAAACCTCTCAGCGGTTGGATTTTCCCGCACATAGCGCCCGGTAACAGCCACAAAACTTTCCACCAGCCGCATGTGCCAAATACGAAGGTCGGCTTCTTCCGCAATGCGATCGGCCAAGCTCCGCTCTACTGCTGACAGCGCTTCTAAGCTCTTGATGTCATCTCGATAGATGCAGTCCCAAGCAGCTTGTTCTAGTCGTCGGCAGCGATCAGGCACGGAACCCCTTGGTTGAAGGCCAAAATATTGTTCAGCTACTGTCAAGGCAGTGTTGAGCAGAGCCTGTAGGCGATCGGCTAGTAACTGGTTAGGATCGGAACTTGGTGAAGCTGCTGGAGCATCTGTAGCCTCAGGCGGATTGTAGTGGTAGAAGCGCTGGTAAAACCCTTCCATCAGCCCCAACAGACGAATGCCAAGCCTGTAGAGGCGAGGATAAAGTCGAGCTTCTGGCGTTGCAGGTGAGTCACCAATGGGCAATTGCCAGGTGTCTGATGTAACAGGCGCGGTCTCTTCCGTTGTCCCACGGTTAGCAGATGGTTGAATGCCAACATCGGCTTCAAGCTGCGTCAACAGGGCTTCTAGGGCTGCCCATGGCGGCGTAATGTATTGATAGCGAATGCCAATGGGCACAATGAATACCTGCTCATGGCGGCCTGCTTTAATTAAATCTTCAACACACCAAAACCCCATTTGAGCAATGCCTGGTTCTAACGGACTAACGATTTCACTATGCCCATTAGTTGCGCCTTCAGGAGCCGCGATCATAGGTAATGTGCCGTTGGCGAAATAGTCTCGCACCGTCTTTAACCCCAGGCGATCGAGCTTACCTCGCTGGATCGGAATCCCCCCAAGCTGGGAATAGAGCCATCCTAACCAGCGTCCTGCCCAGAGGGGAATGCCGCGATCGTAGATAAAGTGAGCATGGATGGGCGGTTTTAGCGCTACATTCCGTCGACGAGCAACCGCAGGCACTTGCTGAAATAGCAGCAACCCCAAGGCGAAGGGATCGTCTACACTGGGGTGACGAAAGGCCATCATGAAGCGAATGTTGCCTGCTTGGAAGCGTTGATAGAGATCCACCAAAATTTCAGTGTTGCGGGCATTGACCCGGGTAATGCTGGTATTCCAACGCATCCACAGGGGCAGTAGGCGCATTACAATCTGCACAACGAAGGGGTTAAGCTGTGGTGGAATAAACTGTAACGCGGGCTGGGCTTGAGTAATCGATCGTGGCAATGTCCCATCCTCCGTTAGCTGAAGCTAGTTAACTTTTTCAGTATTGCCAGCTTTTACCCATCCTTCTTGGTTGGTGCCAATTAACCGCACTCGAATCCATTCTCCGTCTGGACTTTGCTCTAAGACTGTCACCTGTTGGTTATAGTCAATTCCTCCTATGCGCGACGACCCCGGATTAGGGCTGTCTCGCAGCACTAGGCCGATTGGTTGAATCACCCGCGCTGTATAACCGTCTGTTGGCGATGCTGAGGGTGAGGGTGATGCTGAGGGTGAGGGTGATACTGAGGGTGATGGTCTTGCTGCTGCCTCGTTACCAAGGGTTGGTGATGCGGTCGCGGCTACTGGTTTGGCACTAGGCGATGGGGAAGCCTTTGGGGATGATGCAGCAGGTGCTGTGGTTGTGGTTGGCTTTGGTGGTGTTGAAGCCTTAGCAAAGGTAGGTTTAGGCGGTAGAGCTGTCAATTTTGTAATGAAATAACGAGCTGTCATAGCCCCTGCCAATGTCATCAATGCAACAGCCAATAACACCCCAACAATAAAGCTCAGAATATTAGACAGGGTTTTCATAGCAATGCTGACTACTCGAACTCTAGATGTGCAACTAACCTATCGTTATATGACATGGTAAGTCTATTGGTTATTAATTTTTAAGGGTGTTGTGCGAGACGCTAGCCTAGCCTTGCCTGACATCGCCCAAACCTGTAGGGCTTGAATCTGCTCTTTAGCAGTCTGGGCAAGGGGAACAGTTTGACTGGCAGCTTCTAAAATGTCTTCAGTGGTGAAGTCTCGGCCTTGGCTAAACCCAATGTGCATAGCTTCGACGATCGCCTGCTCAATCTCTGCCCCTGAGAAATCAAGCGTTTCGTAGGCTAATCGTTCTAAGTCATAGGACTTGAGGTTATGAGGGCGCAGCCGTGCTAGATGCACTCTAAAAATTGCTTGTCGCTCCTCTTGATTCGGTAAGCCTACGAAGAAAACTTCATCAAACCGGCCTTTGCGGAGCATTTCTGGGGGTAATGCCTGGACATCGTTAGCAGTCGCCACCACAAACACAGGGGATGTTTTTTCCGCTAGCCAGGTAATAAACGTTCCAAATACACGATTAGTGGTGCCGCCATCGCCCCGCCCATCAATGCCTGTGAAGGCTTTGTCAATTTCATCAATCCACAGCACACAGGGCGCTAGGGCCTCTGCCAATTGAATCATTTGCCGCGTGCGTGACTCTGACTCTCCTACTAAGCCTGCAAACAGCCGTCCTACATCTAACCGCAGTAGTGGCAAATGCCAGTGGTGGGCAATCGCCTTAGCTGTGAGGGATTTACCCGTGCCTTGAATACCCACTAGCAACAACCCTCTAGGATGGGGAAGTCCATACTGGCGAGCAGCCTCAGAAAATGCTCCTCCCCGTCGAATCAGCCAATCCTTAAGATTATCCAACCCACCTATATCAGTGATGTCTTCTTTGGCTGGATAAAAATCTAAAATCTGCGTTTGCCGAATTGTCTGTCGCTTTTCCTCTAGGATTAAATCAACATCGCTAGGAAGCAGTGAGCCATGGGTTGCGATCGCCCGTGCCAACACCCGCCGAATGCGTTCAATCGACAGTCCCTGACTAGAGCGGACAAACTCGTCCAAACTAGGGGCATCAAGCACCTGTCCAGTTGCCACCAGCAGGCGCTCTATCTCAGCCTGAATTTCGCTGCGATTAGGCAAAGGAAAATCCAGCAGCGTTAGCACCTCAGTTAAATCGTCGGGAATGGTGACTTGGGTGGACAAAATAACGACATTTTTGGGTTGGGATTTCAGGGTTCTAGCCAGATTTTTTAGCTTCCGTGAGATAGATGTGTCGTCTAAAAACCGTTGAAAATCCCGGAGAACTGCAATTGCTGGCACGTTCACTGGCAACTTGTCTAAAAATTCCAGCGCTTGCAGGGGATTGCGCTTAGCATAGCCCTGGTCATTGGGGTTCCCCTGATACCCCTCGACGAAATCCCACACATACACCGCCCGACTACTTTGCTTGGCACAGTGGGCAATAGCTTGCTCGACTCGTTCTTCTTCCCTAGTGGGAATGTAAAGCAGAGGATACCTAGCTCGCAGCAGTAAGTCAAATTCTTGGTGGAATTGGGAGTCCATGATCATATTAAAACCTTGGCAGTCATGCAACCTCACAGGCTATAGTCTACCGGGAATCTGCCCAGGGCAGATAACTCACAACCTAGTCCTTGTCGATGCTTAGCAAGCGACAATGAAATCATTGCAGCACGATGTCTGCTTTCTGATACGGCAGGGTAGTCTACACAAGAGCGGCCTATGGGACACACCTGTAATCGTCCCTGCTTGCGTTATCTATAGACTAAATAAGCATTAACTTGCATCTATCATGACATTTAGTGAGGCTTACCAACCTACTCGTCCGATCGTTCAACTATTGCAACAGGCCGACTCATCTAAGAGTGGACGCTTTTTGGTTGTCTACCAGTCAATAACTTGGGTTGTTTATGTAGACGCTGGCAGCATTGTTTATGCATCGAACTCGATTGAACCCTTTGAGCGCCTGGATCGCCATCTACTTCAACTCAGCTATCGGGTTACCAATCTGGTGGCTGAAACCCGATCGCAACTGCGATCGCACTTCTCCACCCAGAGTCCTATACCGATAACTCACGGTACAGACTACCAGGCCATTTGCTGGTTAGTAGAACAGCGTCTCCTCAGTGCTGTTGCAGCCACAGAACTAATCGAAGGGCTGATCAAAGAAGTGTTGGAGTCTTTGCTATTGCTCTCAGAGGGACAGTGTGAATTTACAGAAGGGCGACCATTGTCACCTCGCTATTATCGGTTAGCGTTGCCGCCTTTGATTGCTACTTGTCAGCAACGTATTCAAGCATGGCAAGCACTTGCTCCCCACATTTGGTCGCCCTATCAACGCCCCTATTGGGTTGGTCAATCTCGAAGTCAACAGCCAGATGTGCCTAGCGATTGCCAACGATTGTTATCTAAGCTCCGGGGTTATAGCTTTCGGCAGTTAGCAGCGGCCTTGAATCAAGATGAGTTGACCATTGCCCAGACAATTTTGCCCCATGTCGTAGCTGGCACTGTGTTACTGCGTGACCCCCAGGGTCCTTTTGACCAACTTCCTAGAATTCCGACACACCCGATCGCAGCCCTGTCGGCCTTAGGTACATCAACTGTCGCCAGCCATGCCCCGGCTGATGAGCGCACTGTGCTCCAGCTACCACTTTCCGCCGGCCAGCCAACAGCTACCTATACGATTGCCTGCATTGATGATGGCCCTACTACAGGCAGAGATATGAGGCGGTATCTTAATCCGAACACATTTTCCATTCATGTTGTGAGCGATCCCTTGAAGGCATTGATTCAAGTAATTCGCCTGAAGCCTAATCTAATTTTTCTGGATATTGGTCTACCTGGTATTGATGGGTATAAATTATGTCGTCTACTCCGTAACCATCCGCTATTTAGCAGAACGCCGATCGTTATGCTGACGAGCACAACAGGTATTATTGATCGGGCAAAGGCCAAGTTTGCTGGGGCATCTGATTATTTAACGAAGCCCTTTACCAAGGCAGACCTTCTAGAGATTGTGTACCGCTACTTCCCACCCTCCTAAACATCGTGGGGAACTTAATGGATTCAGGTTGCTTCTATC
>JANWZG010000171.1 GCA_025054735.1 Cyanobacteriota bacterium
GGGGGAACCCGCCCAACACAAGATCGTTGAGCTGACGACCATAGAGGTTCTGATCCACAATGCCATCCCCAATGGTAGTGGCTGGCAACACCCCAGCGGGGGAGGTGCGGTTGCCCGTCCTGTCAATGCCACCACTGACATCCGGCAAGCCTAGCCGGTTACGAGCCGTTTGGGGAGTGCTGGGGTCGTAGTAGCTGCTCACACAGGCAATGGGCACTTGGTAGGCATCCTGTAGGGTCGCCGCCGTGGGAGTGGCTGTATAGGCATTGGGGTTGGCCGCATCCCGACGGTGATGGTAGACCACTGCTGCTCGCATCCGCAGGTCACCCTTAGAGTACTTGGGCGAGTTGGGGTCAACACTGGCATAGCCTGCGTCCGCTGGTGAAGCTGTGCCCGTGGCTGTACCTAGGCGGGGAGCAATGCTGGTGTCAGTGGTAGTCAAGGCTTGCAGATTCTGGATATTTGCACCTCCAGAGCCGGAGTCAGCCAAGTTAATGTTCCGGTTAGCACCAGCCCCTAGGGTGGGGTCGTTGTTATAGACCTGCAAGCCAGGGGACATGGGCATGGTATCTGGCCATACCACTGGCAGTAAGTCCTCTCTGATGGCATAGGGGAAGGTATTGCCCTCACCCCCCGCCGCTGTGCTAGCGACATTGGTGGCCAAAACATCAGGCACACTAGGGCGACCCACGTTGGCCAAGTCAGGGGGCGGTGGTAAGAAAGAGGTTTGGCGTTCATAGATGCCTGCCCCCACAATAATCCGTAACCCCCCACTGTTATCGGATGCATCTGTGGGGTCTTTAGGCGTGAGGGCTGCTTGGGTTTCCCAGAGGCCATCGCGAGCAATGGTATCTAAGTTATCTAGTTTCACCACCTGGGTGCGCCGAGTGCGGTTAGGGGTGCCGTTAGTCCATTGCTGACGAGTGGTAGCGTTAACCCACACGGGTTGCTCAATCTCGTTGCCGACAAATCGTCCGTTATTACAGGTGATGGTGCCATCATCGCAGAGGTACCACAGGGCTGGCATGTTGTTGCCAACGTAGAGGCGATCGCCCACCCGTTGCTCCTTGTCTCTAGGCGCTACTCGCAACACGGCTGGGTCGGTAGCAGCAGGGGCCTGGGTGCGCATGGTCAGACCCGTGTACCCATCAGCTACGGTGCCCGTATTGTTGGTGTAGTTAAAGGGGAACATCCAATGGGTAGGTGGGCGCAATTGTTCCCTGGGGCCTAGGTCGGTGGGGCTGGTGCCCTGCAACACATTCGCCTTGGTGTAATTACCCCCCGCTGGATTCGTCAGGGGATTGCCCAGGTAGTTCACTTCATTGTTGGGTACTCGGCGAGTGCGGTTGCGGAAATAGATTTCTAGCTCCTCTGCCCGCACCTTGGCTCGGTCTAGGCTGGGATCCTCCTGCAAGCGATTGTTGATCGCTGCGGTCACCACAGTAGGGTCGTTGTTGGGGTGGTGAACCGCGGGGTCAAGGGCTGCCTCTACCAACAGGGCAATGCGCTGGTTATAGGCCAAACTGTTGTAGCTGACACTGCTACCGCTGTTGTTAGTAGAGCGATCATTATTGACAAACTCCACACCCGTGTTGACATCATTGGCATCGGGAGTATCGTCCGGCACCCGATACAAGTGAACCCCAGGATCGTCTCCACCAAGCTCACCCGTAGCATTATCAGTCCCTGGTGAGCCTTTTTTCACATTGCCGCCTGCAATGATTTTGCTGTTCTCTTCCTTGTAGAAACAGGAGGCGGGACTGCTGACTTGGAACAAATCTAGGGTGCCACTTGCTCCGCGCAAAAACAGGTTGCTATTGGTGAATACTCGCCCACTAATCCGCAGGGGCGGCCCAGATGATAGTGACAGGTCATCTTCAAACAAGATGGCGTTGTTGTTGACAGCAATGCGGGAGTAGTCCTGTTGGGTTTCCAGGGCAGCAAACCCAGCCTGTCGTCGAAATACCTCGTAGCGTGCGCCCCCTGGGTTTAGGGTAGGGTTGGTGAGAATTGGGTCACCAGCAGCGATGGGCCCGGTCACTGTGTAGATGAAAAATGCTTTGCTCTGGCGGTTTGATGAGCTGTACCAGTCAGCACCTGTGACCGATGCTGCACCGGAAGTGCTAGCACAACGCCCAGCCCCGGCTGGCGCGTCCATTGGGGGTGTACGGGCATCTAGGGTCGATCGGGGCCGCAGAAACTCACCCGTGTTGTTGCGGGCTGGCAGTCGATAGTTGATGGCATACAGGGTGTAGGCATCAAATCGGCCATTGCTGTCGGTGTCTACCGGGAACTTCCAGGCATTGATGCTGCTTTCGTCGTTGGTGATTTGGTAATTAACGTTGGGAATCCGAGTGCTGCCACTTAACACGTAGGGCCGGGCATTTTCCCCAAAGGTGCCATTGCCGGTGTTACTAGCTCCACCAGGATTGGTAAAATCTGCAACCATCTTGAGGCGAATTTCGTCGGCAAAGGTGTACTCTTCCTTAGAGAGCACCTGTTGCAGCAGTTGATCGTTAGGAGTACCCCGTCTGGGCAGTGACGGGTCTTCAAACATGGCGGCTAGCTTGGCGCGGGCACGATCGATCGCTGGTGCCCCAGCATTCAAAATTGCCTGATCTACCCGCACGTTGGTGGCATTACGAGACCGCTCAAAGGAACGGAAGATCATCGCTCCTGTGAGCACAATCACCACAAGTGACACCATGGCTACCGTCGGCAGCACAAACCCTTGGGCCGCAGGACGACGAGTAAGGAGCATCAGCGTCCGCATCAACCACAGAACGCTACCTTTAGTTAGCGATCGGGCCAGACAATGAGCTTGTCGAAATACTTCTTGAACAACCTGATTGATACGACGATTTGACATAGCTGATTCACCAATAGCAAGATCACGGGAAAAAACGTGGACGATTGATAGCCAAGGGCTACAGTTCTCGATTAGTCATCATTTCTCAACATGCAGCAAGCAAACTACTAACAACAGACGGGTACACCCTATTACCTTAGACTCTATTTCCTAGGTGGATGCCAAGATGCAGCAATGCTCAAAAATTTTCCTGAGAAAAACCGGATGGCCTACATCTAGGCTGGATATATTTAGGCTGGGTTAACCTGATTGCTTAGCCAAGCACCTAGGCTGCTAAGCTGCGATCGCTACCTAATGTTTCAACATGCCCTGACAATCCACCATGCAACTGTCGTAGCAACTGATTTCATCCAGAAGCAACAGAGAATTCACGGATAACATCAAACCACACTCTATACACGCGGCCAGCGCAAGTTGCTCACAGCCACTCGCAGCCATAGCACTGTCAATACAGTCAATCCTGTCAAACGTAACGTCCAACACTCACCACACCACAATGTTCACTCAGGTTACAGCCACCTACAGCAGCATCAGATGCAGCCACATATGGCCAGTTACCTACACGCAGCCTATTGCCCCTTAGTCTACCCTCGCTTTTCACAATCGATAGCATGTCCTTGAGAATTTACCTAACCTTTAGCAGGCATAGCCTATAGGCAACCTTCAGCGGGCATAAATAACTATGGGCATGGGCATATGGGCAACTCCTAGGTGAATTCTCTACTGTCTGGAAACTAATCGATAACTTTCCAGTCTGAACAGGGTATACTATCTCTCTAGCGCCTCACGTCAGCAGTTAGAAAAGGGCGGTATGAGTACAGTTTTAATTGTGGATGACAGTCCAACAGTCCGGCAAATGGTGTCAGAGCACTTGGAAAATAGTGGTCTGACAGTTGTCCAAGCGGCTGATGGCGTTGAGGCCATGGAAAAGGTGCAGGCGAGTGTTCCTGACTTAGTAGTGATGGACATTGTTATGCCCCGCATGAATGGCTACGAACTCTGTCGTTGGATCAAGAACAACCCCGAGTCTAAGGATGTTCCGATCATTATGTGCACCAGTAAAGCGGAGGAATTCGATCGCTATTGGGGCATGAAGCAAGGGGCAGACGCTTACATTACCAAGCCCTACCATCCACCAGAGTTGCTCAATGCTGTTAATCAGTTACTCGGTCGGTAGCTTACCTTACCCATAAGCAATGGTGCCTAGTGGTGTTCACAAGCAGTTTAGTAGTAGTGCTATTGGTTATCGTCCTAGTGGTATACCTGTGGTTTATGTAGTGTGGCCTTAGCACTAGCCTCTGGGCTAGCATTCACTCTCCCATAACGGTATTGAATCCTGATAGCTGGTGAACGCAGATGAGAGGGTGATTATGGCGGCATCACACTACTTGGCGGTTGCGTCCTACCTTCAGGCACAGCAGCATTAAGCTAGGCAAGGGAGATGTGCTAGGCAACTCTAACGCATAGCTATTGCCTCTGTCTCTTATCTACCGTCCCTTCTTCAATAGGGAGACAGCCATCGATCGTCCCTTGCCGAGATTGTTACATATGTAGTGCATTGTAGTATGTCGGTCGTATAGCTGAGGCTTGGTCATAGCAAGCTCCTATCGCTAGTGCGGTTAGCGACTTGACTTTGCAGCACTAGGGTTGGGTGTGCTAGCGTTGTCTTCTGGACATAGCCAGTGTGAGTTGGCAGCAGGACAGGTTCTGTATGCCTGACTGGTGCCTGAGGCTGAGATTGCCTCTAGGTATGCCGCCGATCGCATCTGGATATGACCAGTAGCTTGATTAGCTTAGGGGTAGAGCAGTCGGAGTGTTTCGACGCGGGTGGGTTCAAGTCCCACATTAAGCGCCAGGAAGTTAGCTCAGTGGTAGAGCATCAGCCTCATAAGCTGACTGTTGCAGGTTCGAGTCCTGCACTTTCCACCAGACCCGGCCCGGGTTTAAGGGCACCTCGTTGAGGACGAGTTCTTGTCTCCAAAAGAGACTCAGTGGTACGGGAGCAATCCCAAGATGGTTCAAGTCCATCACCAGTCCCTGTGATGCTGGTGTCCAGCGGTTGTGGTCGCTATGGCGGTGGCAACCGCAGCAGCCAAAGGCCAGCGCGATCGTCAGCAATGCTGTGCTTGAGTGTGTCTCTTCTGGCAGGTGTACCTAGTTTATTCTTCGGAATAGGCTAGGCTACCGTTGTTGGAACAGCACATCGGCAATCCATGTAACTCTGTAGTGCCTACGGGTGCTATGGAGTTGCACGGTTGCCTAATCCAGCACTGCACGGGCGATCGCCCGCACTGTAACTGTGGATGCCAGCATTGGCAGGGCGTTAAACCCTCTTGTCCGAAAGGAAGTGATAGCTATGTTTGGCTTGCTCAAGGTGTTCTATATCACGCCCTATCAGCGCGGACTATTGTTCTATCGCAGTCATTTTTCCCAGGTGTTACTGCCGGGTCTTCACTACCGTTGGGGGTGGCATTGGAACGTAAAAACCTTTGACCTCAACCAACCCCGACCAGACATTGAGAATTTAGAATTTTGGCTGCGGAGTAATCGTGAAGAACTAGAGCGCCATCTAGTGATTGTGCGCACAGCCTTTAATGAAGCAGCGTTGGTGAATATTGACCAGTATTGGTGCGCCGTGGGTCACAACCAATTAGCGGTATTCTGGCGAGGGCCAGCAGAGGTAATTGTGCACCGCTTTAATCTGGATGATAGCCTTGAACTGCCTGCGGTGTTTGTAGACCGGTTGCGGCGATTGTCGGGTTTTGCTAAGACCCTGAGGCTGGTGCATGTGCCAGAATTTCAGGTGGGGATGCTCTATGAGCAGGGTAACTTTGTACGGATGTTAGAACCAGGAGATTATGGCTTTTGGACGCTTGACCGTACCATCACAGTCACACTCTACGATCGCACCCAGCCTGATCCCCAGTTTCCTAACGAAAACGTGCTTATTGAACACCATCCTGACTTTGTACAAGCCTATTGTGAGGTAATTGCCCTATCTGCTCAACAGGTGGCGATCGTTCGTCACCACGGTAAGGTAGTTGCTATTTTGCCACCTAGCAGCCGCAGATTGTTCTGGAAAGGAGTTGAGGTGGAACTAATTGATTTAGCTACTGAGGCTAAGTTGCCCCCGCGCTTAGTAGCAGAACTAGTATCCGGGTTGCCGGAGGTTCTGGATTTGGTGATGAAGTATCTCCACATTGTGGAAGTGCCTGCCAATCATCTGGGACTACTTTACCTAGATGCAGCCTTCCAAGAAACCCTGCCACCGGGATGGCATGTTTGGTGGGTATTTGGGCGCACCATTAAAACTGAGGTGATTGATCTGCGTCTGCGCACCTTGGAGGTCTCTGGGCAAGAAATTCTCTCGCGGGATAAAGTGCCTCTGCGCCTGAACCTAACGACGGGTTTCTATATTGCTGACCCTGTGAAGGCCAAGACGAGCCTGGCAGACATTGATGGGTTCCTCTATCGGGAACTCCAGTTTGCCTTACGGGCAGCAGTAGGCACCCGCACCCTGGATGAGTTGTTGGAAGATAAGGGGGCGATCGATCGCAGTGTTGCTGAGTATATGCTGCCCAAAGCAGATGAACATGGCATTGTGATTGAGTCTGTAGGAGTAAAGGACATTATCCTGCCGGGAGACATGAAAGCTATCCTCTGTCAAGTGGTGGAGGCAGAGAAGTCGGCCCAAGCTAATGTCATTCGTCGTCGAGAGGAAACTGCTGCTACTCGCAGTATGCTCAACACTGCTAAGGTAATGGAAAATAACCCGATCGCTCTACGCCTGAAGGAGTTAGAGGTGCTAGAGCGTATTGCCGACAAAATCGAGCGCATCACTATCAACGGTAGCCTAGATAGCCTGCTGTCAGAGATGATTCGCATTCAAAGTCAGGTTAATGGGCAAGTCATCAAGTCTACGGATGTCGAGTGATAGCAAAATCAGGCATGTGGCTCTTTAGGGGTGGGTGAGGACTGAAGTCCTCACTACAAACGTCTTGGCGGGTGAGGACTGAAGTCCTCACGACAAACGTGCTGGCTGGTGGGGTGGTTCTTTTGCTCGCATCCAAGGCTAGTGGACTGCGGTTTGAGGACTGAAGTCCTCACTACAAACGTCGTGGTTTGAGGACTGAAGTCCTCACGACAAACGTGCTGGCTGGTGGGGTGGTTCTTTTGCTCGCATCCAAGGCTAGCGGCCTGCGGCCTTTTGAAAGTCCTTGAGGTTAAACAGGAACGGCACCCCCCCTGAGTCGCTACCCATAACCAGTACTTCAGGCATCTGAGCACCGCCTTGCTTCCAAGCTTCGATCGCCTCCTTTAACAACACTAATTCACCCCCCTGTGCCTTTAGGGTTTCTGCTAACAAGCGCTGAGCTTCTGCTTTACCCTGAGCACGGTTAATTTCTGCTTGGGCTTCTTGTTGGGCTTCTTGGGCAACGTAAACAGCGCGTTGCGCTCGCTGCTCAGCAATCTGCTTATCTTCAACTGCCTTTGAGAACTCTGTGGAGAAATTGAGATCGACCACACTGGTATCTAACACAATTACCCCATATTTCTCTAACCGGCTGCTGAGGGCCATATCAAAGTCTTCTTTCAGTTCAGCTCGTTTTGTGATAGCCTCTTCTGCTGTTCGCTTCGCTGCGGCAATTTTGAAGGATTCCTGGGTCTGAGGAGCAATAATTTTAGCCACGATATTTGCCAAGGTGCCCTGGGTGCGGCGCACTTCTACCACTCGTGATGGATCCAACCGAAAGTTGATGGCGAAGCTGGCCGTCAAATCCTGTAAATCCTTGGTGGCACTCTGGGCTGGCACTTCAAACTTTTGTACGGTGACATCGTAAATATCGACAGTACCGATGAAC
>JANWZG010000172.1 GCA_025054735.1 Cyanobacteriota bacterium
TTGTACGGCTGGTGTGGAGTTAGATATTGGCTTCCCTGGGTTAAAAACCCTATTTTCTGGTGAGTCAATCTTTTGGTTGCGGCTGACGGGTAATGGCATTGCTCTGCTCAGTTCCTTTGGTGGTGTTTATGAAGTGGATGTTAATGGGGAATACATTGTGGACACGGGCCACATTGTGGCCTTTGAAAAGAGCCTAGATTTCTCGATCGGCAAGGCTAACAAGTCTTGGCTAGGTGCATTTCTCGGTGGCGAAGGGTTTGTCTGTCGTTTTCGCGGCAGGGGTAAGCTGTATTGCCAAACCCACAACGCCGGTGCATTTGGATTACTGGTAGGCCCCAAATTACCCCCTCGGTAGAAATAAATCATGAATGCTCAGCCCTGTGGCACAAGAACTAGCGCTACATGGGCACAGCATAGGACGGTTAATACAGAACTAGTACCAACAACCAACAGCGAAAAACCAATGGCAGACTATACTTATGAGATCGAACATGCACCTTCATTTGCCTCGTTGAAGGTGAGACTCAAAGCTGACCAAACCTTGATGGTGGAGTCTGGGGCCATGGCAGCAATGGATTCACACATTAAAATGAAATCCAAGATGAAAGGGGGTCTCATGAAGGGGCTAGCCCGCATGGTCAGTGGGGAGTCGTTGTTTATTAGTGAGTTCACCGCAGAAGGCAAACCGGGGGTGTTATTTATTTCGCCCGGAGTATCGGGGGACTTGACCTACTATCGCCTAGAGGGTAACTCATTAATCATCCAGTCCTCTGGGTATGTGGCCTCAAGTCCCAGCATTCAATTAGACACCAAATTCCAAGGGCTGAAGGGGTTCTTCTCCGGGGAATCAATCTTTATGTTGAAAGCATCAGGGACTGGCGACATCTGGTTCAGTTCCTATGGCGGCATCATCGAAATTCCCGTGAGTGGCGACTACGTGGTGGATACAGGCTATATCGTCGCCTTTGAGGATACACTTAACTACAACATAGAAATGTTGGGAGGGCTGTCCTTCCGAGGCTTGAAGACAGGAATTTTGGGCGGGGAAGGGCTGGTTTGTCGCTTCACAGGTCAGGGTAAACTCTGGATTCAAACCCGCAATCTGATTCCTTTAATCAATTTCTTGAATCCGTTCCGCCCCGTCAAGAGTGACTACCGTCAAGAGTAACTAGGAGTCATGCCGATCGAACTACCACCAGGAACCGCTGCTCACAGTGAAGATAGCTCACCAGATACTAGCAACCGTCAGCTTTTAGTAATTGGAGGGCTGTTTCTTGCCTTTGTAGTAGGGTTAATTTGGTTGTTTGTAACACTCATTACTAACTTGGTGCTGCTATTGCCCCCCAGTGTTGAGCAACAACTAGGGGCAGTAATGGTACCTGCTTTTGAGCAACAGGCAAAGTCTTCACCCACCCAAGACACCCTAAATCAACTATTAGACAGCCTGGAGCAGCATCTGCCTGCGGATAAACGCCGAGACTATCGGGTGCTGTACATTCCCCAGGATGTTGTGAACGCGATTGCGATTCCTGGCGATCGGGTGATTATCTACAAAGGTCTGCTGGCAGAAGCAGGCTCTGAAAACGAAGTGATGATGGTGCTCGGCCATGAACTGGGGCACTTTGTAAACCGAGATCACTTACGTGGCATTGGCAGAGGACTAGCGATTCAGTTGTTGCTAGCCGTCTTTTTGGGAGATGCAGGAGCTATACAAAATGTCGCCATCTCTGGAGTAGCGAGAATTAGCCAAGCTAGGTTTTCCCAAGCCCAAGAACTAAAGGCCGATGAAGTAGGATTGACCCTACTCGCTCAGCACTATGGGCAGGTCGCTGGAGCAACGGATTTCTTTGAGCGTATTAGCAGGCTTCCCGGTGCTAACATTGCGTTTCTATCGACGCATCCTGCTCCTAGAAAGCGCGTTGCTGAGCTTCGGCGCTTGATTCGGCAACGGGGATATGCTATGGGCACGAAAGTCCCCCTACCGCCTGCTCTGGCTGTTGGTGACAAGTAGACAGCAAGTAGACAGCAAATAGAAAATAGGTGGGCTAGGCAGCCATAAAAAATCGCGCCCTGGCTATAATTTTGGGCGCGATCGTCTCAGAAGCCTACCCTTGTTTCTCTTTCCTCTATCTATTGCCACTTCTCCATACTACGGCTACAAGTAGCTTGCGGTGAGGGCTTAAGCCCTCACTACGAACTGATGAATCATGTGGCTAGCTTTTGGAGCATTGGTACACGTACCCCTTGGTCGCTTGGATGTGAACAATTGGAATGTGAAGAATTGGAATGTGAAGAATTGGTGTTAACTGAGGGTAGCACCACTGCGATCGTAAACGTCGCGGATATCGCCATAGGGTTTGCCTTGAATGCTTTGCAGTTCAATAACATCATCCGGTAGACCAGCTTCAGCGGCCACACGACCCAACAAGGACTGCTGACGATTTTTTACCAAGTGATGATGACGTTGCATCAAAGCCCGTGCTTGCTCTTGAGTAGACATCATAGGTTCCTCCTAGAATTTTTTGTGTGTTTAATGGGTGTACTTAAACTTGTTGTCTCTAAACCGTTGATAGTTGCCCAAACAGCAACACCATTAGCCGGAGCCGTAAGGATACTGACCTCATGGGGTCTGACCTAAAGCAGGTCTGCGCTAAGAGCAAGTAGTTGGTTTCTTGCTTCAGTTATACTATATCAGAAAAAATCTGTATCTAAAACTACAAAATTTAGATTATTTAATAATATGCTGACATTAAATTGATGGGTTATGCGATCGCAAGCTGGATGGCATCATTGGCCCTAGCTCACCAAAGCTCTGTGATAAGAGCAACCAGTCTGTGCAAAACTCATGAATGGACTTAGGCTAATAACAGACAGTAAATAGACCGAGAGTATGGGCGCGATCCAAGCACTACGAGGAACAAGAGACATTCTGCCTGACGAGGTAGGCTACTGGCAGCAGGTGGAAGCTATTGCTAGAGACATCTTGGCGCGGGCGGCCTATCGGGAAATTCGCACACCACTGGTCGAACAAACTGATTTATTTGAGCGGGGCATCGGACAAGCAACAGACGTGGTGGGTAAGGAAATGTATACCTTTGTGGATCGGGGCGATCGCTCGATTACGCTCCGTCCAGAGGGGACTGCTGGGGTAGTGCGATCAGTGATTGAACATAATTTAATGGCGCAAGGGGGTGTGCAGCGGCTTTGGTATACAGGAGCCATGTTTCGCTACGAGCGTCCGCAAGCGGGTCGCCAACGTCAGTTTCATCAATTGGGGGTGGAGGTGTTAGGGAGTGCTGATCCTCGTGCTGATGTAGAAGCAATTGCCATCGCCACCCAAATTCTCCAGACCTTGGGTTTAAAGAGCCTACAGTTGCAACTGAACTCGGTAGGTAATCTCAGCGATCGTCAGCGCTATCGAGAAGCTCTTGTGGCCTACTTCACACCATACCAGGCAGACCTTGACGTTGACTCCCAAGACCGCTTGTCTCGTAATCCCCTCCGCATTCTAGACAGCAAAGACCCCCGTACTATTGAGATTGCCCAAGGTGCTCCTAGCATCCTGGATTATTTGAGCAACAACTCTCAACAACACTTCGATCGCGTGCAACACCTCTTGACGGCCCTAGGAATTAGCTATGAACTGAATCCCCGCCTAGTGCGCGGGCTAGACTATTACACAGACACTGCTTTTGAAATTGTGTCGGCTGATTTGGGTGCTCAGGCAACCGTATGTGGGGGAGGACGCTACAACGGCCTAGTGCGAGAGTTGGGTGGTGGCGACGTGCCTGCAGTGGGGTGGGCGATCGGCCTGGAGCGCCTGATTCTACTCCTGCAAAATCTTCAACCCATGCCTACTGCTCATCTAGACCTTTATGTGGTGTCTAGGGGCGATGCTGCCGAAACTCAGGCTACAATCTTGGCTCAGCAGCTTCGCCAACGAGGGTTTGCTGTGGAGCTAGATCTCAGTGGCAGTGCCTTTGGTAAGCAGATGAAGCGAGCCGATCGCAGTGGTGCCCTTGCTTGCCTAATTTTGGGAGACGAGGAAGCTGCCCAGGGTACTGTGCAACTGAAGTGGCTCCGCACTCAAACCCAAATCGTGCTGTCTCAAGCTGATGTGTTAGCAATGGAACCGACTATCTTTAGGGAGCGTGCTGAAGCCGCAGCATCTTCCTAAACGCCAATGAGGACAATCTAAGACAATCTAAACAATCTAAGTAGACAGCCGCCACACCTGAATAACCCGATCAGTACTGCCGCTGATAATCGTGTTCCCATTAGGACTAATAGCCACCGCATTCACAGCGGATGTATTTCCTGACAATGTGCACAACAGTTTGCCTGTGGCCACCTCCCACAGGTTGACCGTATGATCACAACAGCCACTAACCAAAACATAATTACCAGGGTTTTGATGATCAGCACCGATCGCCACCGATGTTACCCCTTCCCTATGGGCAGTCAGGGTGTGTAGCAATTGCCCCGTGTGTAGGTTCCACAGCTTAATGGTGCCATCATTACTGCCGCTAGCCAAGGTTTGTCCATCAGGACTAATTGCCAACGCCGTCACCCGACTAGCATGGCGCGAAAACGTGCGGATGTGAAGGCCAGCTTCTAAATCCCACAATTTGATTTCACGATCGTTGCCCCCACTAGCCACCAACTTGCTATCTGGGCTGATTGCTAAGGCATAAATTGAGCTGGAATGTCCTACCCAACTTTGTAAGAGAGAGCCGCCCTCTAAGTTCCAGCGCTTAATCGTCTTGTCATCCCCTGCGCTGACTAGCATTAAGCCATCTCCAGTTATTGCCAGCGCATTCACCCAGTTAGTATGCTCCGTTAGAGTATATAGCAATCGCCCCGTTTCCACATGCCACAGGCAAATAGTTTTGTCGCTACCACCACTGGCCAGAGTCTTTCCTGAGGGACTGATTGCCACTGCGTGAATGGGTTCTTTGTGGCCCTGCAACACACGTAAACTACGGCCTGTGGTCAATTCCCAGAGACGTACTGTGCGATCGTTGCTGCCGCTAGCAAAGAGATCCCCTGCTGGGTGCATGGCTAGACAACGGATGCGATCGCGGTGCTCTCGAATGGTGTAAGCCTTGAGCCAGATTTGAGGCATAGGTGGCAAGCTGGGCATCGAAGCAACTGGTGAGGCTACCTGGGACGGCATAGAACTCATCTGCCCTACGGGAATTTGTAAGTCTCGTAATACCTCCTCCGCAGACTGATACCGCTCGCTAACCGCATCCTTCAGCAACTTATCAAGAATGAACGTTAGCTGCGGACTTAAGGTAATGCCATCTCGCTCTAGACAATCTTGCCACAGCCAGCGCCCTTGAATCGGGTCAAACAATTCATCGGGTCGCACACAGGTCAGCAAAAACGCACAGGTTGCTCCCAAGCTGTAGAGATCACTGGCAGGAAACGCTCGACCACTCCGCCATTGCTCTATGGGTGCATAGCCCTCGGTGCCAATTTTAGTGCCCCCCAAGGTAAGAGACTCTGGAGTAATCTGTTTGGCAATTCCAAAGTCGATTAACACAAAACGTCGATCGCCACTACGACGCAAAATATTTGTGGGTTTAATGTCCCGGTGAATGACCTGACGATCGTGGACAAACCGCAACACTGGTAACAAATCTTGCAAAAGATTACGAATCTCTGCCTCACTAAACCGTCCCCGCAATTGCAGCTCTTGCAACAGGGTTTGACCCTCCACAAACTGCTGAACGAGGTACAGTCGGGCATGATCTTCAAAATAAGCTAGTAGGGTTGGAATCTGTGAGTGCTCTCCCAACTCATCCAAACGCATCGCCTCTTGGTTAAACAATCGGATAGCCTGCTCTAGGGCTGCTTGGTTCAGAGTGCTGGTTCCCCTAGCCTGGGGTAGAAACTGCTTAATCACACAGCGAGAATTTAACCGATGCTCGTCGATCGCCAAAAATGTTCTACCAAAGCCCCCCTCTCCCAGTGGATGTACTGCTCGATAGCGATCTTTTAAGAGCAATGGCGACCCACACGACTGACAGAACTTGGTTCCGGTTGGATTATTTGGTTGCTGGCAATCTGGATTCAAGCAGTAGCTCATGCTGGACAAATGGTTAACTGAGCAAGTTGCACAGGCTAGTACCAGTTAAGGGTAGACCGTTACGGGTAAGTACTCACGTGCTGTAGATACAAACTTCTGCAAACTAGGTCGTCAACAGCATTGAGCTTGGTAATAGCGTTACTCCAAAATAGTAAAGGATTCTAGTTGGTTTAGGGTCACCTAGGGGATAAATACACGAGTGGCACTCCTATCCCTAGAAATTTCAGCGACGTTATCACAACCAAAACAGTAGTCTACCATTGCCACCTGCCTAACGCCAATTTTACAAACTCAAACACCAGATGGTCAGATGTATCGTTGGTTACTAACCCTTGGCGATGCAGATGTAGCCGTATGCAGGCTAGTAAAACATTACAGCTCAATTTACGGCTTTACGGCTCAATTTTAAGGTAGCGCCTTGGTTCATAGTAGGTGTCTAAGTAAGCGCTGAAGCCTTTACTACGAACTCTAGCCTTATTACGAACTCTAGATAGTACCTAGATTTACAGCAGGTGCCTAAGCACAAAACCCTTACCACGAACGTTGCTTTTAGTTGGCGACAGTACACTAGCTAGCCGCTCATCACGAGTCCTAAAGCTCTTGCTGCAAACCTTAGTAGCAACTATGTACTAATACGCCAGTTTAGCACTATACCAATAGAGAATAGTGCTTCCCTCAATCTCTGTGTGTGGACTAACTAATCTGACTGATCTAACTAAAGAGAATTTAGTAGAACGATCAGCATAGGTGGTGACTGTCTAAATTGTAGAAATTTAGGAAACAAAGTGTATATAAACTAAAGTATTGTCTTTTTTTAAGAATCAATTCATAATAGTGCTATCGGTAGAAAGCTAACTAGTCGTGGCTATTGAATCTGTAGTTATAGCTGGCAACAAACTTGAGGGAGCAAACACCAGAGAGCGCATACTACAGAACAATGGTTGTCTGATAAAACCTTCTGCCTGAGAGTATGTCACTGCTGAAGTGTGCTCTGTGAGCTGTGTCTCAACTTTCTCGTGACTAGCTATGGCTACTCAGTTCTACGGCGGTGTGAGCGTCGGCCATACATCACTTTTATTCATTCCATCGGAGGCAAACCACATGATTACTATTCGTTCAGCTCACGATCGCGGTGTTGCCAACTTTGGCTGGCTAGATAGTCGGCACACCTTTTCCTTTGGTAACTATTACGACCCAAACCACATGGGTTTCGCCACGCTACGGGTTATTAACGAAGATAAGGTTGCTCCTGGTCAAGGCTTTGATACCCACGGCCATCGCGATATGGAAATCATTTCCTACGTCTTAGCAGGCAGGTTGGAACACAAAGACAGCATTGGCACTGGCTCTGTAATTCGCCCTGGTGATGTGCAACGTATGTCTGCTGGCACGGGTATTCTCCACAGTGAATTTAATGCCTCTCAAACCGAGCCTGTGCACTTTTTGCAAATCTGGATCTTGCCAGAGCAGCGAGGCATTCAGCCAGGGTACGAGCAAAAAACCTTCACCGATGAGGAAAAACAAGGCCAATTGCGGTTAGTAGGCTCTCGCGATGGTCGGGATGGCTCCATTACCATTCATCAGGATGTTAACCTCTACGCCTCACTGCTAACGGACAGAGATAC
>JANWZG010000173.1 GCA_025054735.1 Cyanobacteriota bacterium
ATTTCGCTGTGCAGATGTCATGATTTGCATTAAGGCAACGAGTATCCTAAGGCGGTCTTTACCTGGGTTAGCGTTGTTACAGCAACCGCCTCCGCTTGTTCACGTCCCTGACGCAATATAGACTCTAAATAGCCAGCCTCACGACGAATCTGTCGATAGCGATCTTGGATGGGCTTAAGGGCGGCGATCGTAACCTCGGTCAACAAAGGCTTAAATTGCCCCCATCCCATCTCCCGACATTCATTGGCCACAGCCTCCTTCGTCTGGCCAGAGAGAATGGTATAAAGCGTTAACAAGTTATGGCACTCTGGTCGTTCTGGATCATCAAACGTCAATCCCCGAATTGGATCGGTCTTACAGCGCTTAATTTTTTTCTCAATGTCTTCTGGGCTATCCAGTAAATTAATTCGACTCTGCTCAGACGGATCCGACTTTGACATTTTCTTTGTGCCATCGGTGAGGCTCATGACTCTAGCACCAGCCTGACTAATTAGCGGTTCTGGTAACTTCAGCACGGGGTTGTCTTTAGCAAACAGGTGATTGAAGCGGGCAGCGATATCACGGGTTAACTCTAGATGTTGTTTTTGATCATCCCCAACGGGCACCTTATCGGCTTGGTAGAGCAAAATATCAGCTGCCATCAATACTGGGTAGTCCAACAGCCCCGCGCTGACATTTTCTCCCTGCTTTACAGCCTTTTCTTTGAACTGCACCATGTCTTGCAACCAGTTTAGCGGGGTGATGCAATTCAACAGCCATGCTAGTTCACTATGGGCAGGAATGTGGGACTGAACAAAGATACTAGCTTGGCTAGGATCAATACCACAAGCGAGGTAGAGGGCTGCGATCGTGTAAGTATCTTCTGCTAAGGTCTGGGGATTATGGGGTGTAGTAATGGCGTGTAAATCCACAACACAGAAGAAATTTTCATACTGGCTTTGCCCTTCTACCCAATTGCGGATAGCTCCCAGATAATTGCCTAGATGCAAATTGCCAGTGGGTTGAACGCCAGAAAGAACACGCTGCCTGGTCATGGGTAATCGGGTGGTTGTCACCAACAACAAAAACTACTTGGACAATTGTATGCGGTTGCCTGAATTCCTGAGCAATAGAATTTCTGGGCATCAATCATGGCAATATCTTGAAGCATTCCAACTATCTCTGGGCAACCTTACGCTAGCTAGGAGATCAGTCAACTAGATTTCCATGGACTACAATAAACATTCCGGTTTTCTCTAGTGTGTATGGAAGAGTTGGTTAGATAGCTGCTAAGCCGTGCCTGTGGGCTAGTAAGCCATGCCTATGAGGTGGATAGACATGGGGGGTTCCAGGATTTATAGATAGACAGTCTTTACAGATGCTTAAGCTAGTAGAGGCTGCTACAAGCCGCCACCTAAACTCAGAGATGTCTGGGTAAAACGAGTTAATTTACTGAAGATTTAGCATTTTGTTTACTGCCAAACTTAAAGTGGTTCCCAAATCACAGGTAACTATGGGTGAGATTCAGAATCTCTCTGATGATGGCGCGCTAAAAGGCAGAATCCTGGTTGTTGATGACACTCCGAACAATACAAGGCTATTAGCAGCAGCACTGGAGCACTACGGCTATGAGGTTTGTGTTGCAACTAGTGGTAAAGCAGCTCTATCGCTAGTAGCTAGCTACTTACCAGACCTGATTTTGCTGGACGTCATGATGCCGGGGATGGATGGCTATCAGGTTTGTCAGCATCTTAAGGCTGACGATAGCATTGCGGATATTCCTGTAATCTTCCTAAGTGCCTTAGACAACACCCTGGATAAGGTGCGAGCCTTTGGTGTTGGTGGAGTAGACTACATCACTAAGCCATTCCAAATTCCTGAGGTAATTGCGCGGGTGGAGAACCAACTAGTGATTCAACGCTTGCGACGGCAACTGCAAGAACAAAATCAACAACTACAACAAGAGATTGCCGATCGCCTCCAGGCAGAAACTGAAATTCGGCTATTGAATGTGATGCTAGAAGAGCGGGTGCAGCAGCGCACATTGCAATTAGAGCAAGCTAATCGTGACCTGCAACAGGAAATTTGTGAGCATCGCCAGACGCAACAAAAATTGCTCCAAATGGTGCTACACGATAGTCTGACTAGCCTGCCAAATCGCACATTCTTCACAGAGCGTCTAGAGCAGGCGATCGAGCGCACCCAACTAGAGCCAGATTATCAGTTTGCGGTGTTATTTCTGGACTGCGATCACTTTAAGTTAGTAAACGACTCGTTAGGCCATCTTGTTGGGGATGAGTTGCTTATTGGAGTTGCTCAGCGCTTAGCGTCTTGTATAGGACGCAACGATACTTTAGCTCGCATGGGTGGTGATGAATTCACTGTCTTAGCCAGCGATATTCAATCAGAAAGGGATGCTATTCAACTTGCTGAACGGCTGTTGGCCTCCTTCAAGCAAGCGTTCACGATCGCTGGACGCGAGATTTTCTTAGATGCCAGTGTTGGTATTGTCATTGGCAGTCACGAGTACAAACAGCCTGAACATTTGCTTCGGGATGCAGATACTGCCATGTATCGGGCTAAAAATCGAGGCAGGGGCAACTATCAAGTGTTTGATGCAGAAATGCACGCTTTAGCTACAGCACGCTTGCAAATTGAGACTGATTTGCGACGTGCTATTGAACGGAATGAGTTAGTCACCTGCTACCAGCCAATTGTATCCCTCGGCAGCGGACATATCACGGGATTTGAGGCAACCGTTCGCTGGAACCACCCAAAGCTAGGCCCTATTTCTCCTACGGATTTCATTCCTATTGCAGAAGATACTGGATTGATTGTGCCCATTGGGTTGTGGATATTACAGGAAGCCTGTCAACAATTGCGCAGGTTGAAAGAGTACAACGATCGCATTGTGATGAGTGTCAACATCTCTGTGCGTCAGTTTTGTCAACTTGACCTAGTAGATCAGGTTGCCCATGTGTTAAAAACCTCTGGCGTAGAGGGTCGTAACTTAAAGCTAGAGGTCACAGAGAGTGTGATTCTAGAAAATACAGACTACGCTGCCAATATCCTCCAACGGCTTAAGGAACTTGACGTGCAGTTGAGCATTGATGATTTTGGTACCGGGTATTCATCTCTGCGTTATCTACACCGCTTTCCGTTTGATAACATCAAAATTGATCGCTCCTTTGTTAGCCGCATTACTTCCACAGGAGAGAACCTAGAAATTGTCCGGGCTATTATTACCCTAGCTCACAGCCTTGGTATGGATGTTGTAGCTGAAGGGATAGAAACTCCTGCTCAAGCTACCTACCTACGTAACCTTGGATGTGAGCAAGGTCAAGGTTATTTCTTCTCGAAACCCATGGATGGCGATGCTGCTGTAGCGATTCTAGCAAAAGTTCCTCAGTGGTAGGGACATATGCAACGTCTGCTTGTGTTAGCGTTTTTCACCCTAGCTTGGCAGATGTCGATGAAATTAACGATCTTGCACTGATATTGAAAACAGTTCTGATCAAGCTCTACCACGGCCTGAATAACCCAGACTATAACTACGTCATTCAGTCTGTCCCTACCAGCGTCATGAATGCTAACTATTTTCACTGGTACATAGCAATTATTCCTCATGTGTCTCGTGCGGCTAGCTTTGAGATAGGCAGTGGCATGTATATCAACACATCGCTGCCAGAGGAGAGTGCTGCATGTTTGCGGGCGATCGAGGTTGTATAGCCTCCTTACTGCTCAAGTCAACACTATTCCTCACCTAGGCAAGGCTCCGCTGGTTGAAGCCCTTAGCCTTGGTTGTCAAGGCCACTATGTGACTAACTGAAGTTGGCACTACGAACTCGCGACAGGTGCAAACCTGTGAGAGCCAATGATGTCCCCTATAAAGCTACTGTTGCTATACCAAGCTGGTCACTGTTGCAGTTCTGTTTACAATCGCCAACAGTAAGGATACATTGACGGGGGAGGTAGACAGCATGACACAGACAAAGAAGGCTAACAGTTACACTGATCAGGTAATTTATCGCCTACGGATCTATTGGGGTTGTAAACAATACGTCAGATGCCCACCACGGATGCTAGTTGTAAGTGTGCTGTGGGGAACGATTGCTGGTCTTGCTCTAGTGTCAGCCCCTCCAACCTTGACCCAGCCAGTATCCCAACTGCCTGAGTTTCAACCCCGCCCTGCCGAGCCACTGCCAACTCAGGTGTTGCCCCCGCCGAGTGAGCTGTTGCCCCCTCTGCCCGACAGCCAGCGTCCTGAGTTGCCAACAGGGGATGTGCCTGAAACTGTCGTAGTGCAGCGCTATAACGTTACAGGTAGCACCATTTTTTCCCCAGAGGAATTAGAGGCGATCACTAAGGAGTTTACAGGTAGGGTAACCATAACGGAGATTTTTCAGGCGCGATCAGCCATTACTCAGCTTTATGTCAGCAAGGGCTACGTCACTAGCGGAGCCTTCATACCAGAGCAAACCCTGCAAGGCGGCGTAGTTGAGATTCGGGTCGTAGAGGGAACAGTGGAAGAGATTCGAGTAGCTGGTAATCAGCGCCTGAGTCCAGGCTATGTGCAAAGTCGGTTGGCGCTGGCAACGGGTGCACCGTTAAACCGCGATCGTCTGCTGCAGGCCTTACAACTGCTACAACAAAACCCATTAATTCAAAATCTTTCGGCTGAGTTGTCAGCAGGCATTCGTCCGGGTACGAGTTTGCTTACCGTTCAGATTACAGAAGCTGACAGTTTTAACACAAGTTTGATTTTTGACAACCAGCGATCGCCTAGCGTTGGCACTGATCGCCGCCAGTTGCAAATCACCGAAGCCAACCTCTTGGGGTTAGGAGACAGTCTTGCCTTAACCTACACCAATACCGATGGCAGCAATGCGTTTGATGCTAGCTATACATTGCCCCTCAGTCCCTATAACACCACAGTCACGTTTAGCTACAGCACCTCTGGCAGTCGGGTTATCGAGCTACCGTTTGACGTATTGAGGATTAACTCTGGTTCTTACACCTATGAGGCTAGTTTGCGTCAGCCCATTATTCAAACCCCTTCCCAAGAGCTAGCTCTAGGATTAACCTTCTCGCGTCGTCAGTCAGAAGCTACCTTGCTAGGAGGCACGATTCCGTTTCCCTCGCTAGGAGCAGATAATGAAGGTCGATCAGTGGTGTCTGCTCTGCGGTTTGTGCAGGAATTTACTGATCGTAGCAGTGAGCAGGTGTTTGCTGCCCGCTCCCAGTTCAGCATTGGGCTAGATGCCTTGGGAGCTACCATTAACAACGCCTTGCCAGACAGCCGGTTTTTTACATGGCGAGGCCAAGCTCAATATGTGCGCTTGCTGGCTCCAGAGACATTGTTGTTGGTGCGTGCTGATCTTCAGCTTGCCGATCGTCCCCTACTGTCACTGGAACAGTTTGGCTTGGGAGGAGTTAATACCGTGCGTGGCTATCGTCAAGACCTGCTGCTGACCGACAATGGCATTCTAGCGACGGCTGAAGTGCGTTTGCCGATTCTACGCATTCCTGAATTGCCATTGCTCCTGCAAGTGGTACCCTTTGTGGATATTGGGACTGGCTGGAACTCAGGGCTACGACCCAATCCTACAGAGAGTACATTAATTTCCGCAGGGTTGGGACTACGGCTGCAAGTCAGCAACCAGCTCACAGCTCGGTTCGACTGGGGTATTCCGCTTAGTACCCCTAGTCCTGCTGCCCGTACTTGGCAAGAGAATGGGCTATATTTTTCTGTCGTCTACACACCGTTTTGACGGGGTGATGCTTTCTCAAGGGGCATGAATACCAATCGATAGCGATAGAGGGCAACTGGGGTAGTCCCCGCTGCAAAGTAGTTGGGATCCTGCGGTGAGAGATAAATAGCTGTGATTTGGTCAGCTTGAATAGGTTGCTCACGCCCTGGAAAATGCTCATACACTGTTGTGGTCTCGACTTCGTTGAAGTAGGGTGTGGCTGCTCCCTGAAATAGTTGCTGACACAGTTCAGTGGCAATGAATCGATCGGGCTGTAGAAACTCGCTAGCTTGTCCAGTGACCACCGAAACTAGGGATCGCCCGCGGGGTAAGCGAGTAATTTGGCGGTTAGGCTGATGGGGATCAACGGTTACCGATAGCACACCATCTGAGCCTAGATAGGCAGTTGCCAGATTGAGACCATTAAAGGCACGATCAGCAACAATTTCCCTAGGCCCCATAACTTGGCGCTGCCCAAAGGGTATTGCGCCCCAAGCAGGCACAGGGGGAGACTTAGGTATAAATCTTACCTGGAAGGTTATCGGTTGATTTAGGAACTGGCGATTACCTTCAAATCCTGGGGTTGTCAAGTTAGGAGCTAAGGGTGCAGCTAGATCTATCAGGGTACTGGTAACTGTCCAAGTGCCCGCCATCCACTGAGGATAGGTTAATTCTCTAGTAGCCATCTGAACGGTCGGTTTGCCCTGCCAATGGGGAAACTCAGCCACCCGATCGCCCAAGACACCTGCCCATGCCAGCCCTTGGCTTAGGAACAGGAATACCATGAGCAGGCTAGTACTAACTAGTAACCGCCATACTAATACCTGTTTCATCGCCAACCCTGGTTTGCCCGCTGCCATACATAGGTTGCAACAGCTTGAATTTCGTCGGGGGTTAACCGATTGCCATAGGCCGACATATTTGCCTTACCGTTGGTTACCAGTTCTGCGATCGCTGCCACAGAATCTACACCATTGCGTTTTAGGGCAGGCAACTTTAGGGTTTTGCCCCGACGAACAATGTTGCCACCGTTGATGTGACAACCAACACAATGCACCTCAAAGATCGCCGCTCCATTTGGATTATCCTCAGCCCAAGCCGACAACTGCCTAGAGTCTATAACCCCCAACCAACAGGCTAGACCAATAAGC
Organism: Cyanobacteriota bacterium; assembly: GCA_025054735.1. Classification (NCBI taxonomy): domain Bacteria; kingdom Bacillati; phylum Cyanobacteriota; species Cyanobacteriota bacterium. The sequence continues at coordinate 6,881 of JANWZG010000173.1, forward strand.
ACAGCGCTAACCACAACAAAACTATATCGATAGGCATAACTGAGCATGGTAGTAACTAGAGATAGAAACCATAGTTATAGTGCTTACCTAAAGCCAAGATGCAATCCAGTTAAGGATGAGTGGATTGACTCGTTCCGGAGTTTCATCGTGGGGGCAATGACCGGCCTTATCTAAGGGCACGATTGTCATCGCTGGGTTTAGCTTAGCAAATAGGGGGATCAATGTCGGTGGCACCATCTGATCCTGTTTGCCCCAAATCAACAACAGTGGTATCTGAAGTTTTGGTAAGGCAATTTTTGCCGTTAGCTTGCCGGGGGGGGAGTTAAGCATAGCTCGCAGGGCGCAACTAGCTCCGTGGTCATAGGCAGGGCGAGACAATAGATCCACTAGCTCATTGGTCACGCGGCTGCGATCAGCATAGGCTTGTTGTGCCCACGATCGAATCACCGATGGATGACGAATAAACCCGAACACAGGGTTAAACAAAACTGGCTGAGTAAGAATTCCCTTAATGGCGGCTGTCAACGGTTGTAGCCATCGCCCTAGGTTGCGGAGTACAGGTCGCATAGGTGCAGGGAAAAACTCATCAACAACTGACGAATCAGGCAAATTGAGCATCACTACCCCACGCACTATCTCAGGATAGGCCGCTGCTGTTGCCATGCAAACCAAAGAGCCAATGGAGTTGCCCACAAGCACCAC
>JANWZG010000174.1 GCA_025054735.1 Cyanobacteriota bacterium
GGAGAGACTATTGTGCAAACACTGACTCCTACTGAACGAGAACGCTATCGCCGCCAAATCATGCTGCCAGGATTTGGTGAAGAAGCCCAACAGCGACTGAAAAACTCCACCGTACTGGTGACAGGAGTTGGTGGCCTAGGAGGAACTGCGGCCCTCTATCTAGCAGTCGCTGGAGTAGGGCGGTTAATTCTCTTGCGGGGTGGGGAATTGCGCTTAGATGATATGAATCGCCAGATTCTCATGACCCACGACTGGGTAGGCAAACCCCGTGTCTTCAAGGCTAAGGCGACCCTAGAGGCCATTAATCCTGATGTGCACATCGATGCCATCTGTGAATATGTGACAGAGGGTAATGTTGATGCCCTGGTTCAACAAGCGGATGTTGTCCTTGACTGTGCCCATAACTTCACTGAGCGTAATCTGCTGAATGCTGCCTGTGTGCGCTGGAGTAAACCAATGGTAGAGGCGGCCATGAATGATATGGAGGCATATCTAACGACGATCGTCCCTGGTTTAACCCCCTGTCTCTCTTGCATCTTCCCCGAAAAACCAGAATGGGATAAACGCGGCTTTGGGGTGTTAGGCGCTGTCTCAGGCACTCTTGCCTGTTTGACTGCCTTGGAAGCCATCAAACTGATAACTGGCTTAGGTACCCCTCTATTATCACAACTGTTGACCATGGATCTTAGCCGTGCTGAGTTTTCCAAACGCCGTCCCTATCACGACCCCACCTGTGCCGTGTGTGGCACCAAAAGCCAACGCTTAGTAGTAGCCAACCCTTCCTTACCACAAAACATGTCCTATGCAACTCTCTAGTAGTGCATCGGAGTCATGATCTCCCTGCTCAATCCCACTGTTGTTGTTACCTGAAACCTAAGGAGAAACCCCATGACCATTATCCTGACTGAAAGAGCTGAATTCCGCCTACGTGCCTTCTTGCAAGGTAGTGCAGGCAGTTCTACTGAAAAGGGCATCCGAGTTGGTGTGAGTGATGGTGGCTGTAGTGGCTATGAATATAAACTCGATATTGTCAATGGCCCCCGACCCGATGACCTAATTGAGCAACAAGGCCGTGTGCGCATTTACATTGACCCCAAAAGTGCTCCCCTGCTGCAAGGTGTCGTGATTGATTTTCTAGAAGGGCTAATGGAAAGCGGCTTTAAGTTTACGAATCCCAATGCGACTGACACCTGTGGCTGTGGCAAGTCTTTCCAGGCGGGAGATTGCACCCCCACCGCCGTACCATGCAGCTAGTACACCATGCAGCTAGTACACATGCAGTACACATGCATGTCAGCCCTTACCTAGCCTATCCCAGTTAACCTATGTAACCTTTGGAGATGATCTCTATGGCAACGTTTCAAGTCCGGCTGCTGAACAAAAAACGGCAAATTGACATCACTATTCCTGTAGACGAGACCACTAGCATCCTTAAGGCAGCAGAAGAGCACGGAGTGGAGTTACCCTGTTCCTGTCAATCGGGGTCTTGTTCTAGCTGCGTAGGCAAGGTGGTTGAGGGTGAACTCGATCAGTCAGAGCAAGTATTTCTAGATGATGAGCAACTGGCTAAAGGGTTTGCGCTGCTCTGCGTAGCCTATCCCCGCACTGACTGCACTATCCGTACCCACCAAGAGGCTTATCTGGTCTAGGGAGGCCCTGAAGACTAGATTTTCGGCTCCATTCTCCGTTGTCCTATTCTCAGAGGTATAGCCAATGCTGACGACACGATTTTCTGTCAAGGGCGCATCGTTGGAATTGCTGCGATCCCACGAAACTGGCATGATTAAGTACATCAACACCCTATGTAGTGCTACTGCCCAAAAACTGCACCAGTTGGGACTATCACCAGGACAATTGATTGTTGTGGAACAACGCTCTCCCCAGTTCATTGTTCGTGTTGGTAACGATCGCCATGTCCTAGATGCCGCCGAAGTGAAGGCTATCTATGTCCGCATCATCAGCTAACGGAGTCTGTTGCCGTCACCAGGTGTGTTTAGTGAGCATAGGGAGGTACAGAGCAACCATTTAACGAACTCTTTTCTAATTCCATAGCATTCAATTGCATAGGCTGCCCTCTGAGCTTGCAGCCAACAGATGCAAATGCGTTTTCCACATCATTCAATAGGTATTGGAGGAAATAAACCATGAAAGCTCAAGACATTATGACCCAAGAAGTGGCTACCATTCGTGGATCTGCTACAGTTGCAGAGGCTGTGAAACTGATGAAACTGAAGAATCTACGATCGCTCGTTGTAGAGAATCGCTACGACGAAGATGCCTACGGTCTGGTAACTGAGGATGACATTGCCAAGAAGGTAGTTGCTTATGGCAAAGACCCCAACCAAGTCAAGGTCTGCGAAGTCATGACCAAGCCCTGTGTGGTCGTCAACCCAGATTTGGCAGTAGAATACGTTGCTCGGCTATTTGCCCTCACAGGTGTCGATCGCGCCCCAGTCATTCGTGGTGACTTGCTGGGCATCATTTCAGTTACTGATATTCTGTTCAAGAGCGACTTTTTGACCAACCCTCGCCTAGCCGTGTTAGATCGGGCGTTGGCAGAGGCAAGAACCGCTGCTCAGGCGATCGCTGATGCCCAAGGCACAGACTCCGAAGCTTTTATATCAGCATGGGAAAAGGTTGAAGAGCTAGAAGCAGAGGCAACCCACCTGCGCTCTGGCATTGCCGCTAGTCCTACACCCTTGCAAACGGGCTGCTTGCCCAATGCCACCGAAACTGTAGCTGTGTAGCAACAAATTAGCTGGTTAGGGCCTATTTACGGTTGAGGACTCAAGTCCTCACAACAAACGTACTCACGATAAGAACTGAAGTCTACCATGTTCGCTGCGGACTCAAGTTCTACTACAAACGCTCTAGCCAATGATGCGTAGCTATGCAAGCTCGGTGATGCCCCTTCTTCTCCTAGAGGAGAAGGGGATAGATAATCCGACCCTCGGCAGTGGGTTACATCCTGACTGCTAAAGGTTACTGCTCAATTCTGCAATTTGGAGACCAAGTTCCATGGCTGAACAACCCATTTCTAATGAGGCTGCCTTCAGGATTGCCCTTGCGGCACGCTGCTTTCCAGAGTTATCCCTAGCCGAGTTTATCGAAGCTCTGATGACCTATGGGGGCGATACGTTAGATGAGGCTGCTCTGAGCAAGATTACAGTCACCAACCTGAAAACAGCCCTAGGGCAAACCTACGAGCTAGATGAGGAGGAACATGGGGAAGATGCTAATGCCAGTGACATTGCAGCATTCAAGCAAGCCGTGAGAATTCTCTGGGGCGAATTGGATGACGTTGACCAGTTACCCACTGTCGAGCCTTATCAGGATGGAGACATGCCTAATTCAGTACGGGTGGCAGTGGCTTCTAACAATCGAGAGATGTTGGATGGTCATTTTGGCTCTTGTTTGCGGTACTTGATTTATCAAGTTTCTGCGGACGAGATTCGCTTGGTTGATGTTCGCTCTGCCCTAGCAGCAGATTTGTCTGACGATAAAAATGCATTCCGGGTTAGTTTGATTCGAGATTGTCCGGTGTTGTATATCGTTGCTATTGGTGGCCCTGCGGCAGGAAAGGTTGTGCAAGCAGGGATCTATCCCATCAAGAAGGAAGCAGGTGGTGAGGCTAGGGTAATGTTAAAGGAACTGCAACGGGCGATCGCGACCTCTCCTCCCCCCTGGTTAGCCAAAATTCTGGGTGTTAGCGAGGGCGATCGCGTCAAAAACTACAAAGGATCCACAGCGTTGGTATGACCCTGCCGAGGGGCTAGTCCAGAGCACGATTCATGATGAATAAGCCGACTGATGACATAACTCACCACAAGTAACTAAACCACAAGTAAGGAGAACAATAACCCATGACCACATTAACCGGATTGACCTTTGGCGGCGCGACATGGACCCCCAAGTTTTTGCAAGCGATCGACATTACCCGTTGCATTGGTTGTGGCAGATGCCTCAAAGCTTGTGGACGTGGTGTCATGGCACTGCGGGCACTAAATGAAGATGGGGAGTTTGTGGAGAATGAAGATGATGACGAAATTGAACGCAAGGTCATGACGATCGCCAACGTTCAGAACTGTATTGGTTGTGAAGCCTGCGCGCGAGTATGTCCTAAAGATTGTCAAACCCATGTTGCTCTAGTGATTTCTTGACGATGACTGCCTCTACCTCCTCCTTGCCCTCCTCCCCTGTCAATAGGCATGTCAATGGGCACAACTGGGTGGCCTACTACCAAGCCGTGGAAGGTCGCCCACCCCGTGAAACCCTGCTAAAAGCCTTGGCAGCCTTTGATGCAGAATCCGTACCAGAGCGATCGCGCTTCGCAGTGGATCTTGGCTGTGGAGATGGACGCGATACCGTAGAACTATTGCGCCGAGGCTGGCATGTATTAGCCATTGATGCAGAACCTAAGGCATTTGAGCGCCTGCTCAGTCGTTCTGGGTTGCGCCGTGATCTGCTGCAAACCCAGCAAATGCGCTTTGAGGTGTTAACCTTGCCGCCAGCCGTAGATTTGATCAATGCCAGCTTTTGCCTGACCTTTTGCCCACCTGCTAATTTTCCCCACCTTTGGCAGACCATTATCACTGCCCTCAAACCCGGTGGACGCTTCTGCGGACAGCTATTTGGCGATCGCGACTCTTGGATCATTTATCCCAACCGTACCCACCACACGCGCCTAGAGGTAGAATCCCTACTACGCCCCTTCGAGGTGGAATGGCTGGATGAAGAAGAGCACCCTGGCGTGACCGCGATCGGAGAAGAAAAACACTGGCATCTGTTTCACATCGTTGCCCGTAAACGCTGACCTGTAGCAATCGGCGTACCTTTATGCCAGCAACTCACCCCGAAGAACGGTGACCGCCTGTCCAGCCAACAGCACCCGATCGCCCTGCACCCGCGCACGCACCACACCCCCCCGTGCCGATGCCTGATAGCCCACTAGCTCCGATTTGCCTAGGCGATCGCCCCAAAATGGAGCTAAGGCACAGTGAGCAGAGCCAGTCACCGGGTCTTCGTTAATGCCAGCCCTAGGGGCAAAGAAGCGAGAAACAAAGTCATAGTCTGGGCAATCGGCACGACTGGTGACTATAATGCCGCGCACCGGCAAGGATTGTAGGGCAGCAAAGTCAGGGATCATCTGCTGGACGATCGTGGCCGACTCCACTGCTAACAAGTAATCAAACCGAGTCTTACCCCCGTAGATCACTGCCGAGGGCATGGGAATGCCCAGCATCACTGGCAAGTCCGGTGGAATCATGGCACTGTCTACCGGCGTGAGGGGAAAATCTAGTTGGATCCACGATCCTTGTCGCGTAGCAGTCAACAATCCGCTGCGGGTATGAAATCGGGCAGGGCAATCTTCAGGTAACACCCCTTCGCTCCACAACACATGGGCACTGGCAAGGGTAGCATGTCCACAGAGGTCTACTTCCACCGTAGGCGTAAACCAGCGCAGGTTAAAGCCATCGGCCTGGGGTACCAAAAAAGCGGTTTCCGATAGGTTCATTTCTTGGGCAACCTGTTGCAACCAGCGATCGGAGCGTAGCTCTGGCAACAGACAAACTGCCGCTGGATTGCCTGCAAACGGCTGACTGGTAAACGCATCCACTTGAAAGATCTGCATACCTGATCCCTGATGCTTGTCATCTAACCAGCTTATAGCATTAGCATAGTCAGGTGTTATCCTTACCTCATTCGCGTTTGCCAAGGGAGCAAGCAATCTTATGTGTGGTATTGTCGGCTATATCGGAACCCAACCTGCCAGTGAAATTCTGCTGGAAGGGCTAAAGAAACTGGAATATCGGGGCTACGATTCCGCTGGAATCGCTACCGTTTGGGATGCAAAACTTCACTGTATACGTGCCAAAGGCAAACTGCGCAATCTGCAAGAGAAACTAGCAGCCCACACCATGCCAGGGCAAACAGGCATTGGCCACACCCGCTGGGCAACCCACGGCAAGCCAGAAGAGCATAACGCCCATCCCCATATGGACATGGGGCGGCAGGTAGCCGTCGTGCAAAATGGCATCATCGAAAACTATCGAGAACTACGGGAAGAGTTGAAGCAGAAGGGCTATGTATTTGCCTCGGAAACTGATACAGAGGTGATCCCCAATTTGGTGGCAGACTGTCTGCACCAGATGCAGCAAACTGGAGAACTCAAGACCCACCCATCCCCATTGAGTGAAGCAGTGCGTCGAGTTGTACATCGACTAGAAGGAGCCTTTGCGGTCGCGATCGTTTGTGTAGACTATCCCGATGAAATCGTCGTAGCACGACAACAAGCCCCGATCGTCATTGGCTTTGGTCAGGGAGAGTTCTTCTGTGCCTCAGATATACCTGCTATCTTGCCCTATACCCGCGCCGTAGTACCCCTGGAAAATGGTGAAATGGCCACCCTTACCCCCTTAGGCGTAGAAATCTATAACTTTGCTGGGGAGCGTTTGCGGAAACATCCCCACCTCCTAAGTAGCACATCGATCGCCACCGAAAAGCAGGGCTACCGCCACTTCATGCTCAAGGAAATCTACGAGCAGCCCAGCGTTGTTCGAGACTGTCTAGAAGCCTACCTCAGCCCCGATTGGACTGCCAGCCACGCCACTAACCCCGTTAATTTAGGTTTGCCCGATGATGTCTACGCCGACCTTGATCAAATTCATATTGTTGCCTGTGGCACCAGTTGGCACGCCAGTCTAGTGGGTAGATACCTATTAGAGCAATTAGCTGGGATCCCAACTCATGTGTACTATGCTTCTGAATTTCGCTACGCACCACCGCCCCTAACTGCCAATACACTCCTAATTGGAGTCACCCAGTCAGGTGAAACAGCCGACACCCTAGCAGCGATCAGTATGGAGCAAGAGCGCCGCACTAACCAGCCAGATGCATTTCGTCCCCGGCTGTTGGGCATTACCAACCGGATGCAGAGCACCTTAGCACGGCTAGTAGACTGCGCGATCGACACCTACGCAGGCATTGAAATTGGTGTGGCTGCCACTAAGACCTTCACTGCTCAGCTATTGGCCTTCTATTGCCTAGCACTAGATTTGGCCTATCGCCGCCGAGCCATTCCCCTCACTCGCATTGAAGAAATTATAGCTACCCTGCGTCATATCCCTGCCCACATCGAAGCCTATCTAGAAAAACAGGAGCGGATTATAGAAGAACTTACCCACGACTTTTCCCATACCCAGGATTTTGTGTTTGTGGGACGGGGCATCAACTTTCCCATTGCCCTTGAAGGTGCCCTCAAGCTCAAAGAAATTAGCTACATTCATGCTGAGGGCTATCCTGCTGGAGAAATGAAACACGGCCCCATCGCCCTCTTGGATGACAAGGTACCCGTCGTCGCGATCGCCATGCCGGGTAGCGTCTACGAGAAGGTACTCTCCAATGCCCAGGAAGCCAAAGCTCGCGATGCTCGTCTGATTGGAGTCTTACCCCCTGACGATGCCCACGCCGCTGAAATCTTTGATGATTTGTTGCCTGTGCCAGCCGTAGAAGAACTCCTATCACCCATTCTCACCGTCATTCCCCT
>JANWZG010000175.1 GCA_025054735.1 Cyanobacteriota bacterium
CGACGGAAAAGGGTTCTGTGATTAGCCGAAACACACCGATGCGATCGTCAGGGCGATATCCGGGGCGGTTTTTCACCTCGCGTGTTAACTCTCGGCGAAACAATTCCTGCACGGCTTCGGCTTCTAGATCTAAAGCAGGCTCTGTGGCAATGCCTTGAGCAGTTGCCCATTGGGTCAACACGTCTAGGTTGGGAACAATCAGCGCCCCCAACATCTTTTTATCTTGCCCAACCAACATGATTTGGTCAATAAACGGGCTGCGGAGGCAAGCGTCCTCAATCGGTTGAGGTTCAATGTTTTCACCATTACTAAGAACAATTGTGTCCTTGGCGCGTCCCGTCAGCACAATATCATTGCCAGGGGTTAGGAACCCCAAATCACCCGTGTCAAACCAGCCATCGGCATCGATCGCCTTTTGGGTAGCCTCTGGATTTTGGTAATAGCCTTGCATAACCTGTGGCCCCCGTGCCAGCACTAGCCCTCGCTGACCCGCTGGTAGCGGAGTCCGAGTTTCTGGATGCACAATCCGCAGTTCAGTCCCTGGGTATGGTTTACCCGATGATCCTCGCAGATTGTACCAAGAGCGACGCGCCGACAAAATAGGGGAAGTTTCTGTCAACCCATAGCCCACTAAGATTTCAATTCCCACTACTTCAAAGAATGTATCTAAGTGACTGGCCAGTGCTCCACCACCACTAATCACGTACTTGATATTGCCCCCAGTAGCCTCTCGAACTTTTTTGTAGACCAGACGGTTTCCTAGAGCGTGTAGGGGAGCATACAATAGGGTTTGGAGGCCAGCCATTAGCCGTTGCCCCAAGCTTGGCGTTAGGTTTTGCAAATCTAACCCCTGCCATAGACGCTTAGCCCTAACGTAGCGATGGCTAGCATCCAACAAACTATTGACCAGTTTTTGCTTGCTAGGAGGCTGCTCTCGGAATTGTTTCTGAATTCCCTCATAGATTGACTCCCAGATGCGAGGCACCGCCACCATATAGTGAGGCTTATACTGTTTCAAATCTTGCTTGATGTGGCGAATGTTGGTGTAAATTTGAGTACACCCTTGGGACAGCAGAAAATATTCACAGGTGCGCTCATAGCTATGCCAAGTGGGGAGAATGCTGAGGACACGATCGCCCGGTTGCGGTTGCACAATTACCCCTGTAGTGTTGATCTGATACATAAGGTTACCGTGGCTGAGCATCACACCCTTGGGTTTGCCCGTAGTTCCAGAGGTATAAATCAGTGTTGCCAAATCTTCAAGATGGCGCTGTACAGGTTGTAGGGAATGGCTAGCACCTAACTCCATCACCTGAGCAAAGTTCAACACCTTGATGTACTGATCTGCGTCTGGTGTTTCATCGGACAAGAGAATTGCAGTATGAATCGGGAGGTCATTCAGCCCTGCTCGCAACCTTTGCCATAGAGCTATGGTTTCAGCAATCAGTAGGGTACTGCCACTATTGCGTAGAATAAACAACACTTCGTCTGTATCAGCCTGGGCACTACGGACAGCATTGACTGCTCCGGCCATCATCGTTCCCTGGTCGGCAATAAACCAGCGAGGACTATTGTCTGCAATTAGGGCAATGCACTGACCAGCCTGCACACCAAGGGCTTGTAGTCCCGCAGCAAATTGTTGCATTTGTTCATAGAGTTGGGCATAGGTGAGCTTGACCTCCGGCTTGCTGTGGGGATCATGGAGGGCAAGGATGTTGGGATGCTGTTGAGCAACGATCGCCCAAATATCTGCAACCGACTGCACGTTGGGAAACGTTGTCACTTGCTGCAAGGCACGGCGTTCACGCTCAGTCATAGCGGCGGGACGAGGTATGTCTGGCATAGGGAAAAGTCTCCAACGCTTGGGGTTAAGTATGTTTTGGTTATATCATCCGATCGCGGCTGCTCAGCAATCTGAATGTGGCTCTTATAAAATTGGTTCAAGTGACTACAGTTTATTTAGATATCCTATGCCTGATCTCATAAACCATGATGTCCATGATGTAATTGTGGTGCAAGTTAATGGCAAGCTACAGCAGTGCTTACCTCAGACTGGCTTGTTGGCGCTGTTTGACCAAATGGGGCTAAACCCTCGATTGATTGCTGTGGAATATAATGGCGAGATTCTGCACCGCCAATATTGGCAAGATACAGTGCTGCAACCAGGCGATCGCCTTGAAATTGTAACAATTGTTGGTGGGGGATGACGATCGCAGGAGAGTCAAGTAAGCTAGTTTAGCATCGATGAGTAATATTACCTACGCCTATGGATCCTAATCCTTGCGTGCTTGTGATCGAACCCGATGAAACGCTGGCCCATACCATTAGCAATGACCTACGAGCAGCAGGTTACGATTCTGTGATTGCGGCTGAAGCTGCTCTCGTGTTGCGTCAAATCCGAGATGTCAAGCCCGACTTGATTGTGTTGGATCGAATGCTAGGCGGTGAGTCTGGTCTGCAACTGTGCAGTCACCTGCGCCAAGTGGGTATGCGAATCCCCGTGCTATTACTAATGTCGCGTGACGAAATTGACGATCGGGTGGCTTGTCTAGAGGCAGGTGCTGATGACTATTTTCTCAAGCCCTATCGCGCTGATGATTTTCTACAACTGGTGAAACTGTACCTCAAGCCTGAGGGTAGTAGTTATGAACAGTTGCGCTTCGGTGAACTCGTGCTTGACCTGACAACTCGGCAAGTGTTCCGTAATGGTCGAGTAATTGACTTGACCATGAAGGAATTTGAGCTGCTGAAATACCTAATGGAACACCCTAGGGAAGTGCTAACGCGGGAGCAAATTTTGGAAAATGTCTGGGGTTACAACTTTATGGGTGAATCGAATGTGATTGAGGTCTATGTGCGGTATCTGCGCCTGAAGATTGAAGATGATGGCGAGAAGCGACTAATCCAAACGGTGCGAGGTGTGGGCTACGTGCTGCGAGAACCGTAAGGCTGCGATCGTCCTTAAGATTCGGGGGTGATTGCTAGCACTTGATTTAGCTTGCCGCTGCGAAACCCTTCTAGATCCAAGGTGACATAGAGAAACCCTAGGGACTTAAATCTGCTCACTAGGGCATTCAAGTCGGTTGTAGCCACAAACGTCTGAATCTGGTCAGGAGGCAATTCGATCCGAGCAGTGTCTCCTTCAGAGCGCACCCGCAAGTCGCGTAGCCCTTGTTGGCGTAGATAGTACTCTGCTCGTCCTACCCGTTGTAATTTGCTCACAGTAATGGTTTCTCCATAGGGAAACCGTGAACTAAGGCAAGGCTGGGCAGGCTTATCCCACCAGGGCAATTCTAGATGCCGAGCAATGGCACGCACATCGGCTTTGGTGATGCCCACTTCTGCTAGGGGCGATCGCACTCCCCGCTCCTTTGCTGCTTGGATGCCCGGTCGATAATCCTGAAGGTCGTCAGCGTTAACACCATCCACCACATAGGGATAACCCCGCTCCAGGGCTAGGGATTTGAGGGTATCATGCAGTTCGCTTTTGCAGAAGTAACAGCGGTTGACTGGATTTGTCGCATAGTTGGGATTCTCTAGCTCATGGGTGCGGACAATCTCGTGGGCAATGCCAATTGTCCTGGCTTGAGCACAGGCATCTTCCAAATCTTCAGGCAACAGCGAGGGAGAATCAGCCGTTACCGCCAAGGCACGATCGCCCAACACATCCCAGGCAACTTTGGCCACCAGCGTACTATCAATACCCCCGGAGTAGGCAATCAGTGCCCGACCCATTTCAGCAAACAATTCCCGGAGTGAGTCTAGTTTTTGCTCAATCATGGTCAGCTTCACAGCGATCAACAGTAACTATAACTAGTCGCGAATAGGCGGTTGTCATCCACTGTCTACAGATTTGTCCACAGATTTGCCATACCCGTTGTGAGGAAGACTCAAATCCTGACCGAGAGTCTTGACCGCAACAATGGTTTCATCTCCCTTCCCCATACTACGGCTACAGATAGCTCCTAGAAGGACTGAAGTCCTCATTACGAACTAACGGGTTTAGAAGGACTGAAGTCCTCATTACGAACTAATGGGTCATGTAGCTGGCTTTTGGAGAATTGGTATAACCAGGTTCTAACTAGCCAGTTTGTTGCCATACTAGCTATCATTATCAATTGTAAAGCCTACGCTCAACTACAGCAGCAGCATCTTGTCTGTTTCATCAAGGGCTTGCTGCTCTACAAGGTTAGGAAAGTCACGAATCACTATGGTGCAGCGTTGGATAAAGGCTTGTACCCAATCGCGAATCCACTCATGTTGCTGCTCAGTCAGGGTCGAGGCAATATCAATAGGTAATGCAAGCTGGGCAGTACGCTCGATCGTGAACCCCTGTAGCCACTCAACCTTAGGGCGGCTGGACTTCCAATAATTAGCTACTACGGAATTTCCTAGATATTGGGTAGTGTATTGGCTGAGTTTGTTGAGTGCAGATAGTACGTTTTTGCTGTAAATTGGCGACGGAGTTGATGGAGCCAGACTGGTCTGGTGCGCTTGCTGGGGAGGTAGCAAGGCAGGCGCACCTGTAGCTGGTGTTTTGGCTGTGGTTGTAGCTGATTTCGCTATATCAGTCTGAACAGGCACGGATGACTGGAAACCTTTGGTTGACTTGGTGGGTTGCTCCACGGCATGGGCAACGTTGGTGAAGTTGGAAGGCAAGGTAGTAGTGTCGCTGACATCAAACAACTCCTCAAATTTTAAGGGCCTGGCAGGCACCTGAAGTGGCGCTGTTTCTATCGTATCGGTTTCCTGTAATTCCACATCAGCTAATGGCTTGGCGGTGGGCACTGAATTAACTGGAGCATCATCATGGGCTAACGATTGTGACGGCTCCTCATGGGGAACTTCTGGTAAGGTTGGCGCATCCGATGGCAACGTTAGCAATGTAGGTGGCGGCTCCCGTGCAGGCAGAGGTGCCCAATCACCTGCTAATAATCGCATCATGGCTACAGCCCGATCGCCCGCACCTTCAATTTCTGCGGTCAGGCGAGCAATGGCTGGTGCATAGTGCTGGGCAAGTTGCTGCTCATAGCCAATTACCAGGAGTGTTATTCCTTGGCTAAGACGATGAATAAACACCTGGTAGTCATAAAACTGAAATTCAAAGACATGGAATTGATGAGGAATGCTCGCTAGTACTTGACTGATGCCATGGGTGAGTAGATTTCGCTGTTGAGATGTCATCTTCAGATAGACCCCACTCACATAGGGCAGCGATCGTTGATCCGTTAGCACCAACCCCGCTAAACCTGGTAGGTTCAAAAATTCTGAAACAACCTCTTGTCTCATAACTAAGCGACTCAGACCACTAGACAGATGAATCAGACCGTTAGGCTTGGTGATACCAATCCTTGACCTAGACAATGCTAGATTTGGCGTTAAGCAATAGTCTTACCTTGGCTCCTGTATGTTTATCCTGCCCGAATTGGTATGGTTAACAACGGGTAATGACAAACTGCTCCCTACGGCCATAGTGGCATTACAAGCCAGCACCAGACTTTATCTGGTTTAGCATCTTTAGCTTTTGCAATGCTTGCTGGCTGCTCGTTTCGTCACCCTGACGTGCAAACAATCGCGATGCCTTCATCAGGTCATCAATCGCAGCATCAATAGTACCTAGCTCAGCATAGGCCAACCCTCGATTGTTGTAGGCATTGGCGAAGTCTGGGTTGATGTCCACTGCTCGGTTAAAGTCAGCAATTGCTCCTGTCATGTCTCCTAATTTGGAGAGCACTGTACCCCGATTGTTATAAGCGTTGGCAAAGTCTGGGTTAATGCGAATCACATGGTCAAAGTCTGCGATCGCACCTTGAAAGTCCCCTAGTTTTGAGCGGGTGATGCCCCGATTGTTGTAAGCATTCACAAAATTTGGACTAATCCGAATCGCTTGGGTAAAGTCAGCGATCGCCGCATCCCAATCCCCTAATTTTTGCTGAGCAAATCCGCGGTTGTTATAGGCATTCGCAAAGTAAGGATTAATCCGAATGGCTTGGCTGTAATCTGCTATGGCACCCTCATAGTCTCCTAAACTAGCACGTGCAGCCCCCCGGTTGAAATAGGCAACATCATCATTAGGTCGAAGATGAATGGCAGCGGTGTAGTCGGCAATCGCACCTTGGCGATCGCCCAACCTTGAGCGCAATAGCCCTCGATGGTTGTAGGTAATATGGTCAGTTGGATGCCGTTCTAGAGCACATGTATAGTCAGCGATAGCACCTCGACGATCGCCCAATTCAGCCCGAACAGTACCTCGGTTTGCATAGATTTCTGCATTGTGGGCATCTAGCGTTAGGGCTTGGTCAAAGTCAGCAAGTGCCCGGCGCATATCTCCCAAGTCATAATAGATAACACCCCGGTTGTTGTAGGTAACGGCATCGTAGGGGTTGAGCTGTAGAGCATCGGCATAGTCCGCCAAGGCACGATCGTGATCTCCCAGTTCATAGTGAACAGCCGCCCGCATACTGTATGCCCTAGCCGTTACCAAATCTGCAAGGGGTTGCTCAAATTGAGCTAGAAGCGAGTGCACAACCGCGGGATCGCTAATCTGCACCTGGTGTGATTCATCTGACCCATTGGGATGCTGGAGGTGACTAGGGGTGGGTAGCACGGCATATTGGCGATCGCAGACAATGAACCAGTCCTGAAGTCCCAGTGCTCTCAGCATAAGGTTCTGGGGATAAACACGCTGAAGTTCCAATAACCTGTGGAGACCAGTCACAAGCTCATGATGGGGCTGAACTAAGTGGTGATGGTGAATACGCTTGGGTATGGCGAGCTGATCAGCGTTTATCAACCCCACACAATCTAGCTCAATAATGATGCCTCGATTTAGGGCTGCCTGCACTTGGCGACACAGGCGCTCGTCAAATCCTTGCGAACCAAACCAGTTGCCTGCAACCACAACCCGTTCTTGGGCAGCAGTTAGCGCCGCAATCATGTGGTGTTGTCGTTGGGGATGACGGTGTGTTGGAGCTAACACTGGCACTGTAATCGTAGCCACATCTTGACTCGCATCGGTAGACAACGGCACCCTAGAACCTCTAGAACCACTAAGTTGAGGCGTTGTTGTGCCGACAGCAACGATCGTGGCAGTTTGTACAGGTTCACCAGCACCTTCAACAGATCTAATGGGTTGAACACTTAGAAGAACATCTGCCTCCTTGAGGGAATCCTCAGTGTCTAAAGGTTGTTCTGTGTAGTTGTCGCTCTGGGAATCTGAGGACTGTACTAAGGCCCGAAGAGCAGATACATCAGTTTGCAACGTTGCGATCGTCGCTTGTAGATGCTCTAGACGTTGAGTCAGGTCTTGTTGCACACTGACTACTTGAGCTGCGATCGCTGCCTGCACCTCATCATTACTGGGAGTTGGCACTTCTGTGCGGGCAGTGAGGGCTTGAATTTGGTCGTGTAACCCATCGCAACGACTAGATAGCTGACCTAACTCTTGATGCAGCGTCTCAATCATCTGGCCAGTCACGCGATCGTCCACTGCTTGAGCAAGCAT
>JANWZG010000176.1 GCA_025054735.1 Cyanobacteriota bacterium
GACTGGATTACTAGCCGCAGAGATGGAAGCCAAATTGTGATGGAAGGAGTTCATCCTCGTGTTTGGCTAAACCCCTTTCATCCCCAAGTACAGCAGTTTATAGTGGCTGCGATCGCTGAACTAGTTACCAACTATGACATAGATGGCATTCAGCTAGATGATCACTTTGGCCTGCCTGTAGACCTTGGCTACGACCCATTTACCGTTGCACTCTATCGCCAAGAGCACGGGGGCCAATCTCCACCCAGTAATAGTCAAGATCCAGCTTGGATCCGTTGGCGTGCAGATAAAATCACTGCTGTTGCTGCCCAACTTTTCCATACTGTCAAGGCTCTTAAACCCAGGTGTCTAGTGTCCCTCGCTCCCAATCCGTACCAGTTTTCCTACGAAAACTATTTGCAAGACTGGGCTACTTGGGAGCGCCAGGGATTAGTCGAAGAGCTGATTGTCCAAATTTACCGCAATGATATGGAGCGGTTTGTGTCAGAGCTAAACGCGCCAGAGTTGCAAGCTGCTAAGCAGCATATTCCAGTTGCAATAGGCATTCTTACTGGACTGAAAAACCGAACCATACCCACAGAGCAAATCCAGCAGCAGGTAGAGACTGTACGCTCCTACAACTTAGCGGGGGTTTCATTCTTTTTCTACGAAACCTTGGGCAACCGTGATTATCTCTTTCAGGCCATGTTTGCCCAGCGAGCCAGCCGCCCATCAATTACAGATCAATAAGCATCTTCAAGGTGGGCACATTCATGATTTGGGCATCGGCAGGATTGACCTTCAAAAAATGATGAACTAACAAAAAGCCGACGATCGTCCATGTTTGGTAGGTACGGGCTTGCTGACCGACCCAAGTGCCCATTGGCCCATCGAAATATTCTGCCCACTGTTGATGAGGCAACCGCTTGAGCATGACGGTATAAGCATCTTGCAGCAACTCTTTAATAGCCATTTCTGCTGTGCTGGGGGAATGTAGCTGCTGGTGGCGCAATACAGCCGCTACCAAGAACCAATGCAAACAGGGCCAGTGTCCAGCATTGTGATAACACCAAGGCAGGTTTTTGCGATCAAACCCCGTCTTATTGCGCCAATCCGATGCATCTAGGGGTGGGTGGCAAATTCGTAGAGGCATCTCTGCCACCAAATCTTGTTTATTGCGGGCAATTAAGTGAAACAGTGCCTTTTGTTGATTCGGGCTGAGGACATCAAACATTGCTCCTAGGCAGTTACCTAGCGTGAAGAAGCGAAAGTCTGGCCGTCCCGTGCGAATATTACCAATCAAATAGCCACCCCGATCGCCCAACCAATCTTGCAGCCAGTGGGGAATCGTTTCAGTTTGGATGTTGTAAACATTCAATGCCTCATCACCATACTCTTCCGTGGGCCGTCGGCGCAGGACTTGTACAGTTTTGCCATTGATCCAGTAGTGGCGCAATAGGTAGCGACGAAGACGGCGAATCCACTTGAGGCAGAGGCGAAATTGATAAATCTGGTGTTCTGTAAAGCCTTCTGATAGGGGTGGGGTAGCAAACTCTTCTGGGTTACCACAATACCCCTTAGTGGCAAGATCTATCTTAATTAGCCCAGCCGCACTTAATAACGCTCCATATAACAAGGTTTGAATCTCCAAGGGCGCGCCCCAAACGTCTAAAGGACGATCAATCATAAACGCGCCATCAGGAACATACAGGGTTGGAGCAGCCCGGAAGTTTGGTCGCAAAATTAGGTCAAGGAATTGCTGAACCCCTAACTGGGTACGGTGGCTGCACGCATAAGCGTGATCGCCTGTGCGCTGAACGTAAATGTATGCAAGGATAGGCCACCACAAGGTAGCATCAACTGACACTACACGCCCAATTGCCCGCTGACCATAGTCAGCCACCAAGCGACCATCATGTTCAATAAAACTGGTGGGAAAAATACCCCTCGTCTCAAACTGTTTCCCTTGTAGACGTAGACAGGTGTCTAAAAAGTGTCGAACAATGTCCTGCTTACCCTGTAGCAGCAGATAAATCATCACAGGCACATTGTCTCGAATGAAAATCTCTCCATAGTTTAAGTCGGGCTGATTGGATGCAGATGGCTTAGGAATTGCTGCAACTGCCCCTACATAGTCCCCATCAACCTTAACCATCGCCCGCTCAAAGAGTAGCTGTCTAGCACGTTCAACTACAGACTGTTCCCTAGTACTTCTTCTTGTCATAATCCAGTAGTGTTGTTCGTCTGTACGGAGATGAAAGTGATAAAATTTTTGTTCATTACTGATCTAGATAACACGTTAGTAGGCAACCGTCAGGCCACTGATGCCCTACTTCACAAACTCTTGTTAATTCGAGAGCAAATTTATGTGATTTATGCAACAGGACGATCTATCCACTCTGCCAGCGATTTAAAGACTGACCAGGGGTTGCTCGAGCCAGACTATTGGGTAACTGGGGTAGGCAGCGAAATCTATCACCGAGGGCAACAGGATCAGACTTGGGCAGCTCGTCTATCAATCGATTGGAATCGAGCAGCGATCGCAGACCTTCTACGAGCCTATGACGAGCTATTGCCCCAACCAGCAGCAGAACAAAATCCCTGGAAAATCAGCTACTTCCTAAAGCCAACTGCAGATCCCACCATCTTGACTAGGATAGAAAATCAACTAGCTGATTTTGGAGCAAAGCTAATCTTTAGTAGCGGTCAAGATGTGGACATTTTGCCGCGATCAGGCGATAAAGGTTTAGCTATCACCTACCTACGAGAACACTTAGCAATGCCCCCAGAAAAAACAGTGGTCTGTGGTGACTCTGGCAATGATATCAGTCTTTTTCAACAGGGAACCTTGGGGATAATTGTGGGGAATGCTCGCGCAGAGCTGCTGGACTGGTATAGCCGATACGGAACTCCTCAACAGTATGTAGCTAATGCCCCCTATGCTTGGGGCATTCTCGAAGGATTGCAACACTTTGGCTTTTTGTGAGCAATAAAAAACCCTAGAACTAGAACAGTTCCAGGGTCAAGATCAGGGTGCATCTACCATACCCCTATTCCAACGATGGCAGAGCAATCCGGAAAAAACCAAAAATTTCTGAACCGTCCTGTAAACTCATCTGACTAGCTAACGTCAAAACCTAGGTTAGATGTTCAGGTTAGATGTTCAGGTTAGATGTTTAATTGCCTGCCTTTGCGGCTAGGGAGTTCTCGTTGGTTAGTTGCTTGATAATCACCAAACAGTTACGATTGTCGCTTGTACGATCGTAGCTCAGTTCGTCAGCGACTTTTTCCATAATACGCAGACCTCGTCCTCGCTCGCCATCATAATTCTCGTCCAGAGTGGGCATTTGAGCGAGTTTGCGCTTCAAGTCAAAGGGCTTGCCTTGATCCCATATGCGAATTTCTATCGATGCTTTACGCCTTACCGCTTCAATATCGATCGGCGTATCCGGGATTAAATCTTTGTGAGCATAATCCACCACATTATCAAATCCTTCCTTGAGGACGGTTTGACATTGCCACCATGTTCGGTTGTCAACTGTTGGTGGCTGATTCAGCGTGTCGAACCAAGAGAGAACTTGGTCAAAAACTGCTCTATCCGTCCTAACACGGAGACTTATCTTTTTCACAACCATCTCTTCGTCATCAGGCTTTTCCGGTGTCATACCAGTATTAGGGAATTTTAAACATTAAAAAACTCTTAAATTAACTGTAGATGTGTATTGCACTCTACCTCGTTTTCTATTGTGAACAATAAGACACCAATATGTAATATAGAACTCATCACAGATGTATGAAGATTTCTAGTCCTTCTTATAGAGCCAGTTTTAATCCATCAACATTTCTTAGAAAGGTGACAGGCAATTTGCACAGTTCATCACTGTAACCTGAATTATCTACGATTTTTACCCCTCTTCCAGCATACCCATGTATCCGCTATGCAGAATACACGTTTGAACACTCTTGTTGACTTGGCAATTAGCCGTGGCAAAGAGTGGCTTCAAAATCCCTGGCGGCGACTCTCGCTAATCCTGATTGGACTGTTCTTTGGGTTCTACATAGCCAATGCCATTTCTACTGTATCTGGACAAACTGCTGAATTAGATATTCTAGGAGCAGCACTCGCAACCGGATTTACAGAGATAATTAGTTGGTTAGTTTATCGATCAGGTAATAAGGTGCCTCTAGCCGATGTATTGAACGCTTTTAAAGTTGGTTTGATTTATGGCTATGCTCTAGAAGCCTTTAAGTTGGGCAGTTAATAAATGATAGATTGGCCTTATGTGTTAAACACTACTCAGCTAGCTGTTGATCAACAGTCAGCATTAGCAAGTCTATTGTTGAAGGATCGCAATCGTGCTCAAGCACTTCATCTCCCGATTGATCAGGTTCATGAGTTGGTACGCCAGCAATGGCAACTGCTCCGTAGTGTTTACCCACAGCTAAGGCAACACTATCCACCGATCGCGCATGGTTTAGTGAATGAATCAGACTTGTGTTTGTCACTGTGGACGCTATGGATGCCCTTGGCCAGATTAATGAGTCTTTGGCGACAGCAGCTTAGCCGACCACTGATTGTTGGCATAGTCGGCGGGCAGGGTACAGGCAAAACAACGCTGAGTAATCTAATCAGCTTGTTGCTGGGTCACATGGGATATGCTAGCCTCAGCATCTCTTTGGATGATTTGTATAAAACCTATGCTGATCGCCAACGGTTACAACAACAAGATCCACGTTTGAAGTGGCGTGGGCCACCTGGCACTCATGATGTGTCGTTAGGGATCCAAACGCTAGATCAACTCCGGTTAGGTTGCTCTCGCCCAATTGCAATTCCCCGGTTTGACAAATCTGCCTATGACGGCATTGGTGAACGAACATCACCAGAGTACGTGAGCAATATAGAAATTGTTCTATTTGAGGGCTGGTTTGTCGGTGTTCAGCCTGTGGATCCCAGCAAATTTGTAGATGCACCTGAGCCTATTAGAACCGCACAGGATCGCCAATTTGCGCGAGACATGAACGATCGACTCCGAGAGTATTTACCCCTATGGGAGCGAATCGATCGGCTGTTAGTTCTGAACCCGGTTGACTACCGCCTGAGCAAGCAATGGCGACAACAAGCTGAACGTGAGCGCATTGCTGCTGGTGGTCATGGTATGAGTAATGACGAGGTAGAGCAGTTCGTGCATTATTTTTGGCGAGCCTTGCATCCTGAGCTATTCATTAGTCCCCTAATTCAGAACCATTCACGAGCTGATCTGGTGCTAGATGTTAACCCGGATCACTCATACGGCAAAGTTTACAAACCGTAACGATTGCCGAGCACAACTTTACCTCTGACGCTGACCCAACGAGGTTGGTAAGCCATCAATGCTCCTCAAGTTTTTCTGTTGATGGTAGCGCTTGAGACCATCTGGCCCTTTTGACAGTGCCCAATTCACAAGGGTATCTCGCTGATGTTGATACTGGTAAAGTGGGACAGCAAAACCACAGGATGTTTGGACACGAGTAATATCTACAACTATTATTTGGCGAGCACCAGGGATGTCTGGAAAGCACGCTCGTAGGGTATTCCACTCAGCGTCACCCTGTAACACTACCCGTCCTTGACCATAAAGGCGCAGAATCTGGGGCTTGCCTGTAAAGGCACAAAACATAATTGTGATCCGGCCATTTTCTTGCAAGTGAGCCGAAGTTTCGTTGCCACTGCCCGTCAAGTCTAAGTAGGCAACCTGCTGGGAAGTAATGACTCGAAATGTATCTAGCCCTTTTGGAGAAAGGTTGACATGTCCAGTTGGAGCTAGGGGAGCAGTAGCTACGAAGAATAGATGTTGAGCCTCTATAAAGGCTTGCAGTTCTGGAGTAATGCACTTAACTAGTTTCGCCATACAAACTATTAGCCTTGAAACAACAGTCGGGTCAGCGCCGCGGGGGGTGGCAAGATAATAAGCAACAGAGTAGCTATGGCTATTAACCCCCAAAAATCTCGCTGATCATCTAGCTCGGTCACATCATTCAAGGCAGGCTCATCAGCGCTAGGCATCAGGAACAACATCAATGCCCAAAGCCCAAAATCTGGTAAACGCAGACACAACAACAACATCAAGACTCGCGCTACTTGGCCAATGATAGCAGCTTTGCGCTGACCCAGCATGGCATGAACAATGTGGCCACCATCAAGCTGTCCGACAGGCATGAGATTAAGGGCAGTTACCAGTAGGCCTAAACAACCTGCGATCGCCGCAGGGTGTAACTTCAAACCAACATTTTCTGCCACCGCACTACCCAAAGCTAATTTACTCAACAGAGCCAACATCAGCGTATAGGCAGGATTAAACGCCTGTAGGCTACCAATAGTGGCATTTGCTGGCAAGGCTACTGGTTCAGAGTGAGCTAAACCCCACAGCAAAACTGGAATAGTTACTACTAAACCTGCCGCTGGCCCTGCGATGCTGACATCAAACAGTGCCTTCCGGTTGGGCATTGGTGAGCGAATCTGAATAAAAGCTCCAAATGTGCCTAAAAAGAAGGGCGCTGGAATAAAGTAGGGCAGGGTTACCCGCAAGCCATAGGCACGTGCTGTTAGGTAATGTGCTAGCTCATGAATTCCTAGAATGATCATTAGTGGCAGCGAATAGCTAAGTCCTTGGAGCCAAGCTTCAGGAGATGCTTGCAATTGCTCTACAGTGACTCCAGTCATTGCTGCACCCGCAACTGTAGTCATAATGAGAGTGATGACCAACAGAGCTAGCGCTAGGCGTGGACGATGTAACGCTGAATCGACACTGCGTTTGCCCTTGTGTAGATAGGGATTGGGAACCAGTGCGAAGAATGGCTTGTTGTCAGAGCCTTCTTGAAACACAACTAGAAATCGATCGCCAAATTTCTCAGCGATATTTTGCCTAATTGTCTCATAGGCTTTGCTGGGGTCTGTGCGTAAGTGACCTTTGCAAATTACTGCCTGTAGACGATAGTCGATCGTTTGTACATAGTAGACAGACCAAGGAAAGCAAGCTTTGAGGGTTGCTTCCTCATCATTGCTCAACAGTCGTGCTGGCGAGGGGGTAGGCTGCTCAGAGGCTAGTTTTAACTCAGGGATAGGGTTAGCTCGCTCATCTTGGCGCTCATCAGGCTTATCTGCAATGACCTTAGTGGCCACACTAGCATCAATGCGCCCCATCTGCACTAGAAACCAGTAGAGTAGAGAACTGATAACTAAGGAAGTAACAATCAGTTCAACAGACAATAGCGCTTTGCTATAGAGAAATACGATCGTCCATGTTACTGCGGGAGTCACCATTACAAGCCATAACAACCATAATGGAGTGCGCGTAACGCCTGCAGCATGTCGTTGCACAACCCAGTAAATGATTAGCCCGACTAGTAGCAATAGCCCGATAATGCTCATAAGTAGTTAAGTGCCGTGCAGATTCTTGTCTGATTCTTGTCCGAATTTAGTGCAGATTCATGGCTTACAGGTTATGCACACGAGTTATTCACGTCTATAGTGCCCATGGGTCTA
>JANWZG010000177.1 GCA_025054735.1 Cyanobacteriota bacterium
TAGCCGGAACATTAACTGCCTCATGGGGTGCCTTGGGAGTAGACACCGTAGGAGTTGCGGAGGTTAGTTCTGCCTCCCACTCGTCTAACCAGGAATCATCCCAGGCTAAGGCTGAGTCCCTAGGTGGCTCAACATCTAAGTCCTGCAACCATTCTTGGCTCACAGCTTGGGCTTGCTGCACGATCGCTTGGCTGCGCTCTTTTACGTCATGGCTCAAACGCTGAGCAGTCGCCCGTGCTTGGTGCAACCATGATTTAGCTCGCTCTTTTACCTGACCCGTCAGGGACTGCAACTGTTCAGCCGTGTGCTCAGCAGTAGCCTTTGCTTTTTCAGCAGCCGTGCGCATATCAGCAGTCAAGTGCTCATAATCTGCCTTGATGGCCTGGGTAGCGCTAGTGAGTTGCTGTTTCAACCCCTTGGTGTAGACTGTTAGGGATGCCATAGTTCCAGCAGCAATTAATACCCGTGCCTTGCCCATGCTCAGGATGCGATCGGGGGGCAATACATACACTCCATCGGTCAAGCCTCGCCAGCGGCTCACCACCATCAAGTAGTTACTAATCACCCCGGTGCGCAAGTTGAACAGGCAATCGATAATTTCCCCAGCCTTGCTGCCTGCATCTGTCCATACTTCACTGCCAATCAAGGACTGTAACTGCTTTACCTTTTTGGCATCTGTAGGTTCAGGTTTGGAGTTCACTAGGATGCTACGCTCACCCAACGTATCAAGCTGGCCTAGGTTGAAGGCAGCTTTTTGACTGCCCAAGAACCCAGACTTGCTGATCAAACCCAAGACACGATGTTTTTGAGGATACATCCACAGCGTCTCGACCTGCCCTAGTTCTTCCATGCTGGTTCGATCGAGAACTAGTAGGTTCAGCAACTCACTGTAGCGAACGATCGTTGATTGAGTGGTCATAGCGCATCACACTAGCTATCATCCCATCTTCAGCCTAGCAGGTTGCCTCAACCTTGGACATAGGTTAACCGTGTCCCTAGCGACGGCGAGCTTTGCTAACCATCTTGCGCGATAGGCGGAGGTCAAGATTAGCTTGGGTAGCCCAGTCTTGAACAATGCGGTAAAAGGCTTGGCGATCGCTCATTTGCAACACAGCCGTTTGGTCAGCAGTTTCAATCACATAGGGATAGCCACTGCCAATAATCACTTCACCCCGAATCCAATCTAAAACCTGCTCCAGGCGATTGTCCTCATACAGCCATAGGGGAAATTCCAGCCTTACAGGTGGCCCATCGTGCATTTTCGTGTAGGTAAAGCCGAGGCGGTGGCTTTGATCCTGATAGTGACTCAGGATGCCAGAACGATCGCAGCGAAACAGAGGGGTGCGATCGCCCCACTGCATTCCCCGATTTACCAGTTGGGCATCGTGGAGCATCCGGGCCTCAGGCAGAGTATGCAACCCCTGTAGCATTACTGTCAAATCTCTAGCGTAGGACGTGTCTATGTAGCCCACTAGGGGAATTTGGTAATCTTCACTGGCCCGGAGCAAGTCCACCACACATTGGAGATAGAAACTGCGAATTTCTAGGTCAAAGGCTTCTGCAAAGGTAACTATCAAGGATCCATCAAAAAACACCAGACAATTGTCTGCGTGGGCATGATCCCGCATGTATTGTATCAACCGCTGAGTTTCCATCTGAAAGCGCCGCATGTTCACCCGGCGATCGCGCATCTCCTCACCATCACCTACCTGCAAGTCCACAGGGGTCATGACATCCAGATCAATATCCTTTTCATAACGGCCACTAGGGAGGTGACGATTTTCGTACCACCCTACCTGCACCAAGGCAATGGGGATAGACAAATCCTTGCTCGGGAAAATCTGGGAGCCATCGACTGCAAAGGTACTGATGCCCGTGAGTCGATCGCGTACCCAACTCAAACTAGCTTCTCGGCTAGGCCACTGCTGCCCGAATGGAATTACCCACCGAGTCGCGGTTGTCCATGGCTCCAGTGGAGTTGCACCAGGATTTTCCAGCGATCGCGTGTGCAACTGTTCAGTCACCTCAGCCGCCGTCTGCCGGGCAGTATGGGTCACTGCATCATGATATTTCTGCAACAGATAGAGGGTGTCTTGATCGAAACTAGTAAAGTCTGCCTGCTTAGCGTAGAGCTGATGGAGAATTTGGGAGGGTTTGAGGGGCATAGGACAGTACAAAATTCCTAGCCAGAGTGTAGCACAGGCGCTTCTAACTAGTGCAAGTTGCTAGAACGCAGAGCAGCAATGATGTGACAATTAGCCTTGGGGAAGGGGAACTGATCGAGTTCCTCTAGGGTTACCCAGCGGATTTCCTCACAGGCAATGGGCTGAGGTTCTCCTGACAGATGGCGACAGTGATGCACATGCAGCGTCACGCGAAAATGGCTGTAGGCATGGTCAACGGTAGTGAGCTGCTCGCCAACCTCGACTTGGATCCCCAATTCCTCCTGGATTTCCCGCCGAATGCAATCTGGAATCGTCTCGCCAGGTTCTACCTTGCCTCCAGGAAACTCCCATAAGCCCCCTAGTAGGCCCTCTTGGGGACGACGATCGATCAAAATTTGCCCCTGCTGATTCCAAATCACCGCTACACCGATGATTTTATGGGGAATGGGTTGCTTGGCTTCCGTCATGGGTAACTCCGCTTGCCTATGTCCATGATACGCCCGACAGTGCCGTTGCCAGGGACAACCTGTACACAATGGTTCCCTTGCCCGACACACCGTCGCCCCCAAATCCATCATGGCTTGGTTAAAGTCCCTAGGAAAAGCCGGATCCAATACTCGATCGGACACCCGCCACAACAGCGACAGAGCACTACTTGGAGGCACAGGTAACGCTAGCAATCGTGCCCAAATGCGCTTAACGTTGCCATCTAAAATTGAGACTGGCTGGTCAAAGGCCGCACTAAGAATCCCACCAGCAGTTGTGCGTCCAATCCCTGGCAGCGCTAGCACAGCCTCCAATCGCTGGGGAAAGGTTCCACCATGATCCCGCATGATACACTGTGCTGCCCGGTGAAGGTTGCGGGCACGGGTGTAATAGCCGAGGCCTTCCCAAGCCTTTAGCACCTGTTGCTGGTCAGCAGCGGCGAGATCGGCGATCGTGGGAAACTGAGCCAGCCAGCGCCAATAGTAAGGAATTACCGTCTTTACCTGGGTCTGCTGTAGCATCACCTCAGACACCCAGATAGCGTAGGGATCACGGCTATGCCGCCAAGGCAAATCGCGTCCATGCTGGGCATACCAAGCCAACAGCGATGAACGCAAAACCTGCACTATATCAGGAGGCAACTCCTCCTCCAGGGTAAGCAGGACAATGTTACTGTTCACCCGAGAGGGTCGTGCCTACGGCTGCGAGAGATTGTTCAAACGCCATGCGCTGTTCCACATTGCGCAGAAAATAACCACTCATCATGGCAGAAGCTAGCAGCCGCCCAAGGTTTTCTCGGCTTGTAGTTACAGAAATATCGAAGTGCTCTGAAGGCAGGCCGCCCAACAACCCAATGATGTTGCGCTCCATTACTTGCAACACCTCAGGCGACGACGGCCTCGACAGTTGTGCTACTACCTCAGGACTCATGGTCTGCATGTACTGCCAGAGAGTCTCGCTGGAGCCAGCCTCGGAGTTGCCAGCAAAAAAGTTAGACGCGGGGTTGGGTAACTCGTTCATTAGCTATCTCCTACTGCATCAATAATCAGATACCGCCTATGAACTGATAACTGAATACGAATAGATTGCGGCTACCTGTTAACAAGTCTACTTATCAGGATTGTCCAGAGCTTGGGGAGAGGCAACCGATTAGGGATTTCCGAAGTGGATGCTAGGGTGGCCCCCCACTCCTAACCTGAGTCAGGTAGCTTGGGAGCAAGGGCTAGTAGGCTCAGCCGCCTGAAGATTGTGCTAAAATTTACGGATTCATGACGTAATTGTTAGGAGATTGCATCCCGAATGGCGACCCCCGAAGAGCGGATTATTCCCACTGAACTGCGTAACGAGATGTCCCGCTCTTATTTGGAATATGCCATGAGTGTCATTGTGGGACGGGCACTGCCCGATGCCCGCGACGGCCTGAAACCAGTGCATCGGCGCATCCTATATGCTATGCACGAGCTGGGCCTAAGCTTTGATCGTCCCTTTCGCAAGTGTGCCCGCGTCGTGGGGGATGTGATTGGTAAATATCATCCCCATGGCGACTCTGCTGTGTATGACGCTCTGGTGCGCATGGCACAGGATTTCTCCATGCGAGAGCGGCTTGTGGATGGGCATGGCAACTTTGGCAGTGTGGATGACGATCCTCCAGCCGCTATGCGGTATACCGAATGTCGCCTGACGCGCATTTCCCAAGAGGCGATGCTTCAGGATATTGAGTATGAAACTGTAGACTTTGGGGATAACTATGACGGTTCGCAACAGGAGCCATTGGTGTTGCCGGCGCGAATACCACAACTGTTGCTGAATGGATCCGCTGGCATTGCGGTGGGGATGGCAACCAATATTCCACCCCACAACCTAGGGGAGCTAATCAATGGGTTAGTAGCACTGATCCACAATCCAGACATCACTGATTTGGAACTGATGCAGTATATTCCGGGGCCGGACTTTCCGACAGGGGCGCAGATTTTTGCTGATGGATTGCGGGATGCCTATACTACTGGTCGTGGATCCATCACAATGCGGGGGGTGGCTTCTATTGAAACCATTGAGCAGCGGGGTAGGCCCGATCGCGATGCCATTGTGATTACAGAGTTGCCTTACCAAACCAACAAGGCGGCGCTAATCGAGAAAATCGCTGACATGGTGAACGAGCGTCGTCTGGAGGGCATTGCTGACATTCGGGATGAGAGCGATCGCGACGGGATGCGTATCGTGATTGAACTAAAACGCGATGCCTATCCTCGTGTGGTGTTGAATAACCTGTACAAGCAAACACCCTTGCAATCTAATTTTGGGGTCAACATGGTGGCGCTGGTGAATGGCGAACCCCAGACTCTCACCCTCAAGCAGTTTCTGAGCACCTTTTTAGATTTCCGCATTGAAACCGTTACCCGCCGCACCCAATATGAACTACGGAAGGCGGAAGAGCGAGATCACATCTTGCAGGGTTTGCTCGTGGCCTTGGCAAACCTAGATGCCATCATTGCCTTGATTCGGAGCGCGGCTGATACGCCTACAGCGCGCCAAGAACTCATGACTACCTATGATCTCACTGAAACCCAAGCCGATGCCATCTTGCAGATGCAACTACGCCGGTTGACTGCCCTAGAGGCAGAGAAAATTCAGCAGGAGCACGAAGAGTTACAGGCAAAAATTACTGACTTGCAGGACATTCTGGCTCGACGCGATCGCATTCTCGCTATCATCGAAACGGAAGTTCAGCAATTAAAGGAAACCTTTGCTACTCCTCGCCGCACGGTCATTGAACAGTCTGAGTTTGATCTAGGCGACGTTGACTTGATCGCCAATGAACAGGCAGTAATTCTACTCACAGAACAGGGCTACATCAAGCGAATGCCCTTGAGTACCTTTGAGTCTCAAAACCGGGCAACCAGAGGCAAGTCTGGCACCCGCATGAAGGATGATGATGGAGTGGGTCACTTTATTACCTGTTGTGACCATGACTATGTGCTGGTGTTTACTAATCGCGGCATTGTCTACAGTCTAAGGGCATTTCAAATTCCCACGGGGTCTCGCACATCTAGGGGCACACCGATCGTTCAACTGCTTCCCATTCCTCGTGAGGAGCAAATTACGTCCATCGTCCCCGTGAGTGAGTTTAGCCAAGATGAGTATCTGGTCATGCTTACCCAAGGCGGCTTTATCAAGAAAACTGAACTCGCTGCCTTCAGCAATATCCGCTCTAATGGTCTAATTGCTATCTCCCTAGAAGAGGGTGACCAACTGCGCTGGGTGCGCCGTGCTCGCGCCTGTGATAGTGTCATCATCACCTCTAGTCGAGGCATGGCCATTCACTTCCGCACTGACGATGAGCAACTGCGTCCTCTAGGACGAGCAACGCGGGGGGTGCGTGCCATGAAACTAGAAGATGATGATTTTCTAGTAGCCATGGATATCTTGCCTAGTTCTGTGATTGATGCAATTCCCCAGGATGCTGATGGGGAAGGGGACACAGATGGAACGGATCCGGAAGCAGAGGCTGCTGAAGTCGAAGTGGACAATGGCGACCCAGATGCTGAGGAAATTCTGCCGGAAACGGCTGGCCCTTGGCTGTTGGTGATTACTGGCTGTGGTTTTGGCAAGCGGGTGCCGATTAGTCAGTTTCGCCTACAACGACGGGCTGGCAAAGGTCGCATTGCCCTCAAGTTCAAGGCCAAGCAAGTCTGCGATCGCCTGGTGGGTACCCTAGTGGTGAATGGGGACGATGAACTCATGATCATCACGAATCGAGGGATCATTATCCGACAGGCCGTTAAGGCAATTCCATCCCAATCGCGATCGGCCACTGGTGTTCGGGTGCAGCGTTTGGATGAAGATGATGCGATCGTGGCTGTAGCCCTAGTGCCACCCTCATCATTGGCTGACGAAGATTCTGCTCCTCACTGACCTCTACTTTACATAAGTGCACAGCACACAAGCGCATACATCGTTGGGAGTAATGCTAGTGTTTGATGAAACGTTACAGCGAGAACGAGAGTTTCATGATGCTTGGGCAGCAGCGATCGACGTTGATGGCATCCGAGTACATGATTACTTTGAGGTCTGTACTGCTCCAGAAAATCGGTTTATCCTCCGGCACTTGGGCGATGTCACCGGCAAGCGGCTGCTAGATCTTGGCTGTGGTGCAGGAGAAAATAGTGTTTACTTTGCCCTTCAGGGTGCCCAGTGTACGGCTGCTGATTACTCACCCGGCATGGTAGAGGTTGCTCAGAGGCTCGCTCAGGCCAATGGTGTCACCATCGAGGGAGCCGTCATCAATGCTATGGATCTTGACTTTCCTGACAATAGCTTTGACATTGTGTATATTGCTAACTTACTACACCATCTACCAGAACCAATGGCAGCGATCACCGAAGCCCATCGCATTCTAAAACCTGGTGGTAGGCTGTGTTTTTGGGAACCCCTGAAGCACAACCCTGTGATCAACGTCTATCGTCGCCTGGCTACTAGTGTCCGCACTGAGGACGAAATGCCCCTCGATATTGCGATCGTCCGTCAAGTGCAGCAGCGCTTCCAGCGCGTCCAGTGGGATACATTTTGGCTAGCAACCCTGTGGATTTTTCTCCAGTTTTATCTCATCGAACGGGTGGATCCTAATCAGGAACGTTATTGGAAGAAAATTATTCTTGAGCACCAGCGGTTAAAACCCCTCTACTCTCGCCTAGAACGGATTGATCGTCTCCTCAAACGCATTCCTGGTCTCCGACGGTTTGCTTGGAACTTGGCAGTTGTTGCTACTAAGTAACATTCATTCTCCTGACACCAATTTGCATACAAGCCTTATAACCCTAGGGATGAGCTGTTATGACTACCCCCTTGCCAAC
>JANWZG010000178.1 GCA_025054735.1 Cyanobacteriota bacterium
TTTTGGTGGTGCCGGAACCAGTACAGCAACGACTGTTGATGGTGGAGCTTCCTCAAATTCACCAATGGATGCAAACGCCCAAACCGATTCACGTGGGCGATCGCTGGCCCCATCCTGACTTCTGTGGAGTACTCGTGACTACACCATCCGCATGGTTAGGTGATCGCCTAGGTACTCAAGACAAGTTTCCTACAGCAGTACCGGTTATTATTGACGGAGCCGACGATGTAGAGGCTTGGGTGCACCAGCAGCTTACCATTAGCCTCTGCCCATCGGATTGGAACCAGTTGATGTTAGCGTTTCCTGATCAGGTTGAGCTAATCCGTGATACCCAAATTCAATTGACACGGGCAATTTATCAGCATCCTCCCAACCCCTACGATCAGTATCTATTAGATGCTGCCGAGCAGGTTATCCTGCAATCTCTGGTTCAACAACTTATGCCCCAAACAGCACTGCCTCCCGCGTGGCAGGCAATTTCCCAACGTCTTAACACTGCTGATACCTTGTTTTGGACGGCAGTACAGCGAGACTATGGGCTGTTTTCGATCTACAGCAGTGTTGTCGAGGTTGCATCTACCCTAGAACTAATCTGGACACAGCAGCCTGTGGTACTCATCGGCAGTGCTGTCGATTTAGATACAAATGCCACCTTATTTCGGCAGCGCCTAGGCTTACCGGATATGACTTGCCTCAAGTTTGCCCCCGATCGCCACCAAGACCTGATTCATCTCTATCTACCAGATGGCATTCCCCTACCCAACACACCTCAATATCAGACAGCCCTAATTAAAGAAATTCGCTACTTGCTCTACACCAGTGCTTCTACCTATTCCCTAACGGTTCTGATTGTGGATGATATGCCCCTAAAAAACCAGATAGGATCACTGTTAGCAGCAGAATTTGGCTCTCGTGTGCAGGTCGAAAAGACTTGCTTGGACGATAACGGCATCCTAGTCACAGGTTGGGACTTTTGGAAGCACCACCAAGCCGTACTACCCTTGCCCAAGGTGATGGCGATCGCAACCCTACCCATCCCTTCCTTGGAGCATCCCCTAGTAGCAGGACGAGTCGCCTATTACAAGCGCCAGCGTCAAGATTGGTTTCGGCTCTATCTGTTGCCAACGGCCCTCAGCGAACTTCAGCGGGCGATCGCTCCCCTGCGAGAAACTCAAGGTGTCGTCGCTCTCCTAGACAGCCGCGTTATCCACCGTAGCTATGGACAACACATTCTATCGGCTCTCAGTCCTTTAGCTCGCCACAGCTATCTCGATGAAACCCTGTTCACCCAGCCAGAAATTAGCTAGCCAAGGGTTGTCGCAACACTCAACAAAACCACACCCAGCCAGTTGATGAACACTCCAAACCTAGGGATTCACTTCAAATAATCCGGATAGGAATAGGAATCTCTGAAAGCTTGATTACTATCAGCATCAACGATACAGCCCCGTCGAAATCTACAGTTCCCTAGTAACGACGATGTTTAACACCGCCGACATGGATACAGAGCGACTGCTGTGGAAATATGCAGCAGGACAACGGGACTTTCGCAAAATTGATCTCACCAGCACTGAATTGATTAATGCTGAATTACAGGGGATTAACCTCAGTCGTGCCGATTTGAACTGGGTGAACCTCAGTGGTGCCGACTTGAGTGAAGCAACACTCATTCATGCCGACTTCAGCAACGCCAAACTGATTGGGGCAAAACTAATAGAAGCTAACCTCACGAACGCTGATCTAAGCAACGCTGATTTGAGCTGGGTAAATTTAGATAAAGCAATTTTGACCCGCGCTAACTTGGCAGGAGCAAACCTGAGCCAAGCCTATTTGGGCAGTGCCAAGCTGAGTGGTGCCAACCTGAGCGGAGCCAAACTGCAAGGCATTAACCTCACAGGGGCAAACCTAAGTCGGGCTAATTTGAGTGGCGCGATTCTTAGAACATCTGACCTCAGTGAGGCGAACCTCAGTAAAGCAGATTTAAGTGAGTGCAAACTCAAAAGTGCTAACCTCAGCGGTGCTATTCTCAAGGGCGCAAACTTTTCACAGGCAAATTTGCGGGGGGCCAACCTTAGTGGCGCAGTTCTTCGAGAAGTTGATTCTAGCCAGTTGACGTTGATTGAGTTAAACCGACAGGCTATCTCTTTGCATGGTCAAACAGATTTGAGCTTAGCTGACCTGACTGGTGCAGATTTAACTGCAAGTAGTTTGCATGGGGCTGATCTGCGCTACGCACTGCTGTGTGGTGCTGACTTGACCGAAGTAACCTTGGAAGGTACCAATATGTGCGATGTCTATCTATCAGCGGCTGATCTAAGAGGTGCGAATTTGCGCAATAGCGTTCTCAGTGGCATCGTAATGCGAGGCGCTACAATGCCTGATGGCACAGTTCGCAGCTAGCCTCACCAAACAAGTGCTTCTTCTCCAGTCGACTTAAGTTGGAAATAATGCAACTCTAGAGCAGCTCTCATTGGTAAATCTATGAGCAGCGCCTAATGAGCCAGCAAAGATTTTCCAAAAAAAATCATAATTACTGGCTACAACTTTGCAGTAACTTAATTCCTAAAACTATTTGATTTAATTCACTGATTTTCAGTAATCTTTCAGGGGGTTACAAATAATACGTTTCAGGCTCCTGATTACCTCAAGTGGGTGAGAAGTAAGTTCAATTGAACTGGTTCATGGTCTGAAGTCATCTTTCTCCCGTTGTCCCCTGATTGCTCATAG
This sequence comes from Cyanobacteriota bacterium, assembly GCA_025054735.1. NCBI lineage: Bacteria > Bacillati > Cyanobacteriota > Cyanobacteriota bacterium. The sequence goes on from JANWZG010000178.1 coordinate 2,728, forward strand.
CAACACACCCGTTTATTGGGGCATGGTTGCCATTGAGGCTCATGGTGAGAACTAGGGTCGTTCACAGTAACTGCCCTTTGGCTAGCTTGTCCGTAGCTATCGCCTAGGCTAAGGTGCTGACTATTGCTGAGATAAGCTTGTTATCCATAGCAGTTGATGGTCTTGAGTTCTAGAAAAGTGGTAGCAGACGGATTTGTGAGGCTGTGAGTATTTTAGCTATGAGCTGGTAATCAAAGCACCTACGTTCAAGGGGAAGTACTAGGTACTTGTACTACTCCAATGACGACTACTCTGGATTCGGTCGTAATTAGCTAGATCCAGATACTTTCCAACGATGGGTTCAGTTCCATTGATGGATAAGGGAGTCATTAAGAGCTAGGTAGTTCTCTATGTTAAGAAGTGCTCTGTATGTTCACGCCAGTTTGCTGGAGGCATCGGCAAAGCTAAGAGTTACCGCGAGCTAATGGTTGCTGAGGGAGTGGTTGCTGAAAAGATCTGTTGTTTGCCCGCTGTTTTTGTTTGACTAACCTTGTTGATTTACTCTTATGGGAATTACCAATCACATCCGCTTTGATAACTTGCGTGGTGACATTTTTGGTGGTGTCACTGCGGCGATCGTCTCCTTGCCATTAGCGCTTGCCTTCGGGGTGGCTTCTGGGGCCGGGCCAATTGCAGGGCTGTATGGGGCTGTTTGTGTAGGCTTCTTTGCAGCATTGTTCGGTGGCACCCCAACCCTAATTTCTGAGCCGACTGGGCCAATGACAGTGGTAATGACGACGATCGTCGCTGGTCTTACCGCTAGCAATCCAGAAAATGGCTTAGCCATGGCATTTACTGTCGTCATGTTGGCAGGTTTATTTCAGATTATCTTCGGCATCTTTAAACTGGGCAAATATATCACCCTGATGCCCTACAGCGTCATCTCTGGCTTTATGTCTGGGATTGGCGTAATCCTCATCATTCTGCAAATTGCTCCCTTTCTGGGACAGGCTGCACCCAAGGGGGGTGTACTGGGCACAGTGACTGCCATTCCCCAACTGATCGCCAAGGCGAACCCACCCGAAGTGATCTTGGGGGGCATGACCTTGGCAATTATCTTCCTGATGCCCAAGCGCTTCAAGCAGATTGTGCCACCGCAGCTAGTTGCACTGATTGTAGGCACGATCGTCTCCCTAACCATCTTCGGGGCCGTGGATATTCGTCGAATTGGAGATTTAGGCGAGATTCCCGTTGGGTTACCTCAGTTTCGCCTACCTACCTTCTCCCCTGGTCAACTCACCACCATGTTTGTGAATGGGGTCATGTTGGGGATGCTGGGGTGTATTGATACCCTCTTAACCGCTGTGATTGCTGATAGCCTCACCCGTACAGAGCACAATTCTGACAAGGAACTGATCGGTCAAGGCATTGGCAACATTGTGTCGGGGTTTTGTGGTGGGTTGCCCGGTGCTGGTGCTACCATGGGAACGGTGGTTAACATTCAAACTGGGGCAAAGACGGCAGTTTCTGGTTTGACGCGGGCATTGATTTTGTTAGTGGTGGTGTTGGGGGCGGCTCGCTTTACCCAGCCGATTCCGATGGCAGTGCTGGCCGGCATTGCGCTTAAGGTAGGTATTGACATCCTAGACTGGAGTTTCCTGAAGCGGTCCCACAAGGTTTCGGTCAAGGGTTCGCTGATCATGTACGGGGTCTTACTGCTGACCGTATTTGTGGATTTGATTGTGGCCGTGGGCATTGGGGTCTTTGTTGCCAACATTCTGACGATCGAGCGTCTGAGCAGCCTGCAATCCAAGGAAATTAAGCTGATTACAGACACCGATGATGATGTGCCTCTCAACGATGAGGAGAAACAATTACTAGACAAGGCCCAGGGACGGGTACTATTGTTCTATCTCAGTGGCCCCATGATTTTTGGCTTGTCGAAGGCGATCGCCCGCGAACACAACGCCATGCAGGATGCCGATGTCCTCGTGATGGATCTAACCGACGTGCCTCTGCTGGGTGTGACCGCCTCCCTAGCCATTGAAAATGCCATTCGCGATGCCCACGACAAGGGCCTCCAGATATACATTGTTGGTGCTAGCAGCAAGATCCAAAACCGCCTGAGCCGCTTGGGACTGTTTGACCTGATCACGCAAGAGCATGTGCTGGAAAATCGCACAGAAGCCCTGCGGCAAGCAGTGGATTACGTCTGCAGCAAGCAAGTTGCTGTCTAGTGCAGCTCACCATAAGCTCACCATAGGGTAATGTTGACTCCTGAGGTCGTGACCATAGGGATAAGTTGTCGTGACTATAAGGATAAGTTTTAGTGTAGACTTTCAGTCCGCACTACAAGCTGATAGGCTTATAACAACGGTCAGATGCATTGGAACCTCATGACTCTTACAAGCTCGTGGTGCTGACCTTAAGTCGGCAGATTTGGAGACTGTTAGGTTATTCGTGGTTCTGGGGCAACGTCACAGCTTAATGTTGGGGTAATGCCATAGCTCGTAGCTAGTATTTTAGTGCCAGAGCACTGCCTACCAAGCTGATGTATATAGGTCAATACTCAGGCTACCCCTACCCTGACCCTTCTACCAAGGAGGGTTAAGAGGCTGGGATTCTGGCTTGGTTCCCCTTCGTCTTGCCACCTAGAAGAAGAGGCTAGGGGATGAGGGCTGACCGAGTTTCAGCAAGAGCCTGAGTAGTTACGTTTAGAGTTTTAGAGTTGACGAAGTAGTCAATTTCTATTGGTCTCGTTAGTTAATGCGAAATGATGTTCATGCGAAGCGACACCGTGTTAGAAGCCTTTGCCCTTGCGACCATCTTGTGTGGGTTCTTTGGCATTCTTTTGAAGAAGAATTTGCTGATGAAAATCATCTCGATGGATGTGATGAGTACTGGTGTCGTCGCTTACTATGTGGTGGTTGCAGCCCGGAATGGCATGTTTACACCGATCGCCTCCACATCGCCACAGGGGGCCTATGCGGATCCCGTACCCCAGGGTGTGATCTTGACCGCTATCGTGATTGGATTTTCCATCCAAGCCTTGATGCTAGTGGGCGTGATGAAACTATCACGAGACAACCCAACCCTGGATAGTCGTGATATTGAGCAGGATACCGCGCCATGAACGCCCTCACTCTTGTCTGGATAGTCTTGCCCTTTATCCTAGGGTTTCTCATCTATTTAGTAGCGATCGCCGCTCGTCCTCTAGCCATCCTAGGTGCACTAGCCTCAACAGCCTATGCCATCATCCTCTTCACTCAGCCCCCCCTCACCCTAAGACTCATTGATCACTTTGGAGTCAGCCTCCGTCTAGATGAGACTACGGGATTCTTCGTCATTACTAATGCCCTCGTTACCCTAGCAGTGCTGCTCTACAATTGGCAGAGCAACAAAACAACCACGTTCTATGGTCAAGTTCTGATTTTACACGGCAGTGTGAATGCGGCCTTCGTCTGTGCCGACTTTATCACCCTGTACGTAGCGCTAGAAGTCCTCAGTATCGCCACATGCCTGCTGATTGCCTATCCACGTACTGATCGTGCCCTTTGGATTGGACTGCGCTATCTATTTATTAGCAATGTCGCCATGCTGTTTTACCTCGTGGGGGCAGTGCTAGTCTATAAAGCCCACGGTTCCTTCGATTATGTGGGGCTACGGCAAGCGCCTCCAGAAGCCGCAGCACTCATTCTTTTGGGACTATTGGTCAAGGGCGGCATTTTTATCTCTGGGCTGTGGCTGCCCCTGACCCATGCTGAATCAGAGTCATCGGTATCTGCCCTGATGTCTGGTGTAGTGGTGAAAGCGGGCGTGTTGCCCTTGGTGAGAATTGCGCTGCTCTTGCCAGAGTTTGACCCGATCATCCGTCTATTTGGAGTCTGCACGGCACTGTTTGGGGTGGTCTACGCTGTAGTGGACAAAGATGCCAAGCGCATCCTAGCATTCCACACGATTTCCCAGTTAGGGTTTATTCTCGCTGCCCCAGAGGTAGGTGGGTTCTATGCCCTGACCCATGGTTTTGTCAAAGCGGCCCTGTTCTTAGCAGTCGGACTACTGCCCACTCGTAATCTTAAAGAGTTGCAGCAGCAGGCAATTCCTACAGCATTGTGGGTCACCTTGGCGATCGCCAGTTTTTCCATTTCGGGGTTTCCCCTGCTGTCTGGGTTTGGGGCAAAGGTGCTGACCATGAAAAATCTCTTACCGTGGCAGGTGGTTGGCATGAACATTGCTGCATTGGGAACAGCCATTTCCTTTGCAAAGTTTATCTTCCTGCCCCATCAGCGGTTAACGTCACCGGATCAATCGCCGCTGCGCGCAGGCTTTTGGCTGGCAATGGCTCTCTTACTGGGGGGACTAGTAGCTGCTAATGTGGTTTACTACGAGGCTTACACGATCGCCAATGTGGTGAAACCATTGGCAACCATCGCCCTGGGGTGGCTAGTGTATCAGCTTGCCCTCCGCCATGTTTCCGTCAAACTCCCACGCCGATTAGAAGAGTTTGAACACCTGATTGGCATGATGAGCCTGAGCCTGGTCGTGCTGTTTTGGATTGTGATGGGGTGGTGAACCAATGATTAGACATTTCCTCCTGCGCTTAGGAATTTGGTTGCTACTCACCGCTAACTTCACACCGGTCAACATCATCATCGGCATCAGCCTTGCCCTGCTCTTGCCCCAAAGTTCCACCAGACCAGAGCGCCTTAGGGACCTGCTCCGCTCTCTTGCTAGGGTTGTGATCGCTATTCCCCAAGCCTATTGGGAAGCCGTGGAAATGATGCTGCG
>JANWZG010000179.1 GCA_025054735.1 Cyanobacteriota bacterium
TATGACTAAAGTGATTGCTAGCCTAGTTTTGGTACTTGGTATTTCTTGTGGATTGGTTGCTTGTGGTGGCGGCGGTGGCGGTGAGGCTAGCCCTACTGCGTCTCCTACTGAGTCTCCTGCTGCTTCTCCATCTCCCTCTCCATCTCCATAGGATGGCTGAGCAATTGAGTATTTGCTGGTTAGTTTAGGTAAGATTTAGAGCAGTAGCTTGCTTAAGATTAGAAATAGTTGTGAGCGGAAGTGTTTACTTTTAGTGAGTAAATGCTTCCGCTCTCAGTTGCTGGCACACTGAGGGCTAGGCCTGTGATGAGGCCAAGGCCGTACGCCTTGACATCATTACGTGACATCATTACTTAGTATAGGGTGACCTGTCAATCAAGCTAGGGGTTACGTGTAACTATTCAACCCCTCAGTAACTCTTATCACTTCGCTCTTGCTGCCAACTTGCAATCAAGGGTACAACGCTAATTTCAAAGTCTTAAAAAAGTCTTGAAAAGCCTTTGCCTTTCAGGAAGGGGATTCTGGGCGAGAGCAGACTAGGTAGCTGCAGATGAATTAGGGAAGCCATGCAGACATGCTTGTCGCGCTAGGACTAGGAGCATTGTCAATTGTAGGAGCAGCTGTAGTCTCGGCGAATAAATTAGCAGAAGGGGATGTTTGTGCGACTAGGGGCAGAGCAGCGCGCATGTTAGCCACTACTGCCGTAGTTTTAATGTCATAGGTCTGAGTCACTAGCTTGGGGTAAAGACCAATGCCGATAATGGGCAACAATAGGCAAACGGCAATAAAAACCTCACGGGGACTTGCATCAATTAGAGTTGTATGGCTAGCCAGTTTGGTGTTCTCGGTGCCATAAAATACGCGCCGAAGCATTGATAACAAGTAGATGGGAGTCAAGATAATACCCACTGCCGAGAGCAAAATAATAGTTACTTTGAAAGCACTACTGTAGGCTCCGCTAGCAGTTAGCCCCAAAAAGACTGAGATTTCTCCTACAAAACCACTCATGCCAGGTAGTGCTAGGGAGGCCATGGATCCGATCGTGAACAATGCAAATACTGTTGGCATCCGCTTGGCAATACCGCCCATTTCTGCCATAGCCAAGGTATGGGTGCGATCGTAGGTAACCCCTGTCAAGAAAAACAACACTGCTGCAATCAATCCATGGGAAATCATCTGTACCATAGCACCGCTCATCCCTAGCTCACTGAAGGAGGCAATGCCAATGAGCACGAAGCCCATGTGTGAAATTGACGAATAGGCCATGCGCCGCTTCAAGTTCTCTTGGGCAAAGGCATTGAGAGCAGCGTAGACAATATTGACTACACCCAAAACGGCCAACACAGGCGCAAAGTAGACATGGGCTTCAGGGAACATTTCCACATTCATGCGAATCAGAGCATAGCCACCCATTTTCAGCATGATCCCAGCTAGCAGCATAGATACTGGAGCTGGAGCCTCACTGTGAGCATCAGGCAGCCAAGTGTGCAGGGGAAAGATGGGCAACTTTACACCATAGGCAATTAACAATGCTGCATACATCACCAGTTCAAAGCCCAAGGTGTAATGCTTCTGAGCAAGGGCTTGCAGATCAAAGGTGATGGTGTTACCGTAGAAGGCCATCGCTAGGCCAGCTACAAGGATGAAAATAGAGCCGATCGCCGTGTAGAGAATAAACTTGGTAGCAGCGTACAATCGTTGCTGTCCACCCCAGATGGCAATCAACAGGTAAACAGGCACCAGTTCCAGTTCCCATGTGAAGAAGAACATCAGTAAATCGCGGGCAACAAACACCCCAATTTGGGCGCTGTACATCACCAACATCAGGAAGTAGAACAGCTTAGGCTTGACTGCTACCTTCCAGGCTGAAAAGATTGCCAGCGTTGTTACCAGACCAGTCAAAACAACCAAGGGCATGGACAGGCCATCGACAGCCACTGACCAATTTAGACCCAGTTGGGGAACCCAAGCATAGGTTTCAACTAATTGAAAGCCTGATGTGCTGAAGTCATAATTTGTCCAAAAGACATAGACGATGAGTGCAAAGTCAATTAGGCTGACAGAAAGAGCATACCAGCGGGTCAACTGATTATATTTGTCTGGCAGAGCGGGAACTAGAAGGGAAGCCACTAGAGGAAACAGCACAATTGCTGTTAGCCAAGGAAATTGCTCAAGTGTCATAGGTAAACCTGCCTATAGGAACTCTGGTTCAACGATGCTGATTCAATCCGTGGGTAGAAAGTTGAAGAGCCGATCGCAGTACCAAGCCTTACCCAGCAGTCCTTCGGCAGGCGATAGCTACGGCTAGTCAATCCAAGCGACAGTTCAGCTACAGGCTCAAAAGTCATTAGGCTTCGCTGCTGTCTCAGCCAAAGGCGACTCCTACAGATGAAATCAACCAATCAACTAGGAACTAGTGATTTCTGCTTATTCTTCCCGTATTTTATTACAAATTATTAAGCTTTGTGAAATCTTAATAATTCCTAGTTGCTATTGGTAAACACACAGCAAAAAACCCCCTACAACTCCTGAAGAGGCTGTTCTGAGGAGATTGATAGAGGGATTTCGAGCTAGGCTGACATGTAGCAGAGCTTATTGCTCACTGGTAGCTGTTTGCTGATAAGAAGCTCCCCTAGGGTCTTTAGGAAAGGCCTTCCGTTTGGGCAATGGTTAGTATGGTTTTCAACACGGTGTCTGGGTTAAGGCTAATAGAGTCAATGCCCTGCTCTACCAGGAACTGGGCAAATTCTGGGTAGTCACTGGGAGCTTGACCACAGATGCCGATTTTGCGACCAGTGGCTTTGGCCCGCTGGATAACTTGGCGCACCATTTCCTTCACACCGTCGTTGCGTTCGTCAAAGATATGGGCCACCAGAGCTGAGTCACGATCGAGGCCAAGGGTCAGTTGGGTGAGGTCATTGGAACCAATCGAGAAACCATCAAACACTTCGCTGAACTGGTCTGCTAGGATGACGTTGCTGGGAATTTCGCACATGACGTAAACCTGAAGGCCGTTTTCGCCCCGTTTCAGTCCGTGCTCTGCCATGACAGCAAGGACTTTACGTCCTTCTTCTGGCGTGCGGCAGAAGGGAATCATGGGGATGACATTGGTGAATCCCATCTCATCACGAACTCGCTTCAGGGCTTTGCACTCCAACCCAAAGGCAGCCGTGTACTTGGGATCGTAGTAACGAGAGGCACCCCGCCAGCCAATCATGGGGTTTTCTTCTTGGGGTTCAAACTCAGCACCGCCCAACAGGTTGGCATACTCGTTGCTCTTGAAGTCAGACATGCGCACGACTACGGGCTTGGGATAGAAGGCAGCGGCGATCGTACCTACCCCATAGGCCAGACGGTCAACAAAGAAAGCAGACTTATCTGTATACTGAGCCGTCAACTGGGAAATTTCCCACTTAGCAGCTTTGTCTTGCAGGGTGTCGAAGTGCATCAGTGCTAGGGGGTGGGCTTTGATGTGGTTGGCAATAATGAACTCTAGCCGTGCTAGTCCTACCCCATCACAGGGAATGGAAGCTAGCCCGAAAGCTTCCTCTGGATTGCCGACGTTCATCAACACTTGGGTGCGGGTGCGGGGTAGACTATCCAGCGGAGTTTCTTCTATCTCGAAGGGCACTAGACCGTCATAGACCTTACCAGCCTCCCCTTCAGCACAACTCACGGTGATGCTCTGGCCTGTGGTGATTGCTGTGGTGGCGTTGCCACAGCCTACGATCGCAGGAATGCCCATTTCGCGTGCAATGATAGCAGCATGGCAGGTGCGTCCTCCTTGGTTGGTAACGATCGCGCTGGCTTTCTTCATGATTGGCTCCCAGTCAGGATCGGTCTTGTTGGTAACCAGCACATCTACTGCCATAAATTCATCAATTCGGTGCACATCTAGAATGACACGGGCGTTGCCTTGGCCAATCATCTCGCCTACAGCTCGGCCTACGGTCAGCACGTTCCCTGTACCCTTGAGGCGATAGGTCTTCAAAACATTCCCTGGTTTCTGAGATTGCACTGTTTCAGGTCGCGCTTGCACGATGAACAGTTGGTCGGTAAGGCCGTCCTTGGCCCACTCAATGTCCATAGGGGTATATTGACCCCGCACAGTAGAGTAGTGGTCTTCGATGATGCAAGCCCATTCTGCCAGTTTTAGAATTTCCTCATCACTGAGGGCAAACTTGTGGCGTTCAGAGTCTGGCACAGAGACATTCTTGGTCATTTTGCCACCACCTACGTCATAGACCATTTTGATCTCTTTACTACCCAGACGCTTTTCTAGAATTGGGCGGAAGCCCTGCCGGAGAGTGGGTTTGAACACAAAGTATTCATCGGGATTGACAGCACCTTGTACGACATTTTCCCCCAGGCCGTAAGCCGCTGTAATCAGAGCAGCATTGCGGAAGCCAGTTTCGGTGTCGATCGAGAACATGACTCCAGAGGCAGCCAGATCGGAGCGCACCATTTTTTGCACACCGACTGAGAGTGCGACTTCAAAGTGGTCAAACCCCTTGATAGTACGGTAGGAAATGGCACGATCGGTAAACAGGGAGGCAAAGCAACGGTGACAGGCATCTAACACTGCATTGATGCCATGCACATTCAGATAGGTTTCCTGTTGACCCGCAAAACTAGCATCGGGTAGGTCTTCTGCTGTAGCGCTAGAGCGTACTGCCACGTCCACATCACTGCTATATCGCTGACATTGCCAGCGATCGTCCCCCGTTAAGCCATCACATAGAGCACTTGTAGAGCCATAGCGTTCACACAGGCGGATGTAAGCTTCAACAATCGCATCCTCAAGTTCCTGCGGGAACGGTGTATTCAAAATCATGGCCCGGGCTTGCTTACCCCGTTCACGCAAATTCGCCACATCTTCCACATTCAGGTCTGACAACAACATCCGCAATCGCTCATCTAAGTTAGCCCGTGAAATGAAATAGCGGAAAGCATGAGCAGTTGTCGCAAAGCCAGTCGGCACATTCACACCCTTGGGAGTCAGTTGCCGAATCATTTCCCCCAGAGATGCATTTTTGCCCCCTACCAAGGGGATATCGGCGAGGCCTACCTGCTCAAACCAGAGTACAAAGGCTTCAGATTTTGCCGATGAGCGAGCGTGGGTTTCTTCGGGTCGATTGGCGGTATACATAATGTCATGCCTCCTAAACAAACATTTGTAAATTCCATGTCTGGTTGCGATCTACCTCCCTTTGAAGGGTTGCTAGAGCCATCTCCCAGCTTATGGGTGATACTCTAGCCTGGAGTGAGGTTTCAACCGCACCCCTTGCCACCATGACTACTTCCAGGGTGATGGCATCGAGTAGTTGGCAAGTAGCTCACCCTTGATATTGCAGTGGGAAAATGCCAGCGCACTACCACTAGTTGCGGGTAAACAACTACCAATGAGGTAAAACTGAGTATAAAAATCAATCCAATCATGAATCTCTCGATCGACCGAGAGAAAACCTTAGTCGGGTGGCTCGTTCATGGCTTGTATGCTCCATTTGTAGAGTTAGGAGGCAGCCTTAGTGAGTTTCGTTGCGAACGTCGTCAGATGTGTCCAGTGAGTGGGAACTACCGTACTCAGTGTATCAATCAATAAGCAAGACCACCTCTACCTTCAAGAATAAATCATAGGGAGGACAAAGAATATGAAGGAATTCTGGAGGATAAAACTACAGCAGTCTGCCTATGCTTAATCATCGTTGTCATTATGGCAATGTAATCATGCAACATATTTCTTGCCGACATACTCTTCATGCTCTTAGACGTTGAGTCCAGTTATGGCTAACTCTGGTGGATGTTCAACCACAAACTGGTAGTAAAGTTCCTGTGTGCCTTGGGCAGGTAGGGTGAGCAACCAGTCTAGTCGGCCTAGTTTGCCCGGCTGGATGGCAGGGGTTGGCTTGGTCAGCCGAACTTTGAACTGTACAGTGCTGTAGGTTTGAGGTTACCTGTAGAGGTAATTTAGCGACGGCTGATACCATGGCTGACGTTTAGCAACCTTTGATAGATAAGGCTTGACATCAGCTCAACACAACTACCCTTAGTTTCGATTACCATCAACATGGCTTCTATTGCTTAAGTTGCGTTGCTGAATTTGAAGGAGTTGTGATGATTCAAGCCTATGCAGCCCGCTCCGCAGGCGAACCGTTAGAACTGTTTGAGTATGACCCTGGTACTCTACACGAAAAAGAGGTGGAAATTCAGGTGGAATATTGTGGCATCTGTCATAGTGATTTGAGTATGTTGAACAACGACTGGGGCATCAGTCAGTATCCCTTTGTGCCAGGACATGAAGTAGTGGGGGTGGTAGCAGCCATTGGCGATCGCGTTGTGACGGTTAAGGTTGGGCAACGGGTTGGCTTAGGCTGGTTTTCCCATTCTTGTATGCATTGTGAATGGTGCATGACAGGTAACCACAACCTCTGCCAAACGGCTGAGCAGACGATCGTTGGACGACATGGTGGCTTTGCTGACAAGGTGCGTGCCCATGAAGAATGGGTCATTCCTCTGCCAGAGGGGTTGGATCCTAGCAAAGCAGGCCCGCTGTTCTGTGGTGGCATTACGGTATTCAACCCGATTGTGCAGTTTGACATTAAACCTACCGATCGCGTTGGTGTCTTAGGTATTGGCGGTTTAGGCCACATGGCACTGCGCTTCCTTCATGCCTGGGGTTGTGATGTAACAGCTTTTTCTACTAATCCTGACAAAGAAGCCGAGGCCCGTGAACTTGGGGCCAACCATTTCATCAATTCCCGTGATGCCAATGCCCTTGCAAGCCTTGCTGGCTCCTTCGATATGATCTTGTCTACAGTAAATGCTGACCTAGACTGGGGGCTGTATATCAATGCTCTGCGTCCCAAGGGTCGGTTACATTTTGTCGGCGTAGTACCACATGCCATCCAAGCCTATGCCTTTCCCCTAATTGCTGGACAAAAAACTCTGTCAGGCACGCCATTAGGGAGTCCAGCGACGACGGCTAGAATGTTGGAATTTGCAGCACGACATGGTATTGAACCTGTGACTGAAACCTTTGCCTTTAGTCAGGTTAACGAAGCATTAGCCCATCTGAAAGCGGGCAAGGCCCGGTATCGCATTGTGCTGAAACACTAGTCTGGTGCAGGTTCATTCCAGACGATAGCTGTCTCCCCAAGGGTACGTGGTTGTCCTTGGGCTGTGAACTAGCCGGAACCTGACCTACATGATTCATGACGTTTACAGGCAACTCCTGAGCCTTTGAAGCCCCCCACCCTAACCCTCCTCGTGTATGGGGAGGGAATCAGAAAATTGCTTTGCCCTGTGTAATGGGGGATTGAGGGGACTACGACGTTTGCAGGGTGGAAGGTGTCCATGATGAATAGTCCAAGTTAGGAGCCTACTTGGACGGGTTGGTTGTTATGGCTGAGGGAAAATCAATCGTTGGTAGCTCCCAAGTGGGTGCAGCAGCTAGAATAGCCTCTACATCA
>JANWZG010000180.1 GCA_025054735.1 Cyanobacteriota bacterium
TAGGCTAGGTTACAGGCCGATCGTGGGTTTGCCATTGACGCAGGCACTTGATGAAGATATCAATATCCGACTCTTGACTGAAGTAATGGACACAGGCCCGCACGCAGTTGGGTGAGAGCAGCGTCCGGGTCATAATAGCATTTGCTTCTAGGTACTTGACTAGGTGTTGATGAGTAGCTGGGGCATTGTCCGTGTCAGTAATCTGGAAAGATACCAGCCCTGATGCTGGCGGCGTTGAGCATAGGCGGTGCAGCCCTGGCAATGCGCCTAGGCAGTCCCACAGGTAGGCACTTAGGTAACAGATACGTTGGTAGCGTTCTGTTTGGGATCCCCACTGTTGATGAAAGGCGATCGCCGCCCGTAACCCCGCTAGCAAGGCATAATCTGACGTGGCAACTTCAAAGCGCTGCCCATCGGTGCGCCAACCCAGGGGATCGCCGTCAGCATTGGTACGAATCCCACGCCAACCCGTAAAGGTGGGGTTCAAAGGACTATCAGGATGCACATACAGTCCTCCCAAACCTGCTGCCCCGCACCACCACTTGTGTCCGGTAAAGGCATAGAAATCTACCTCGGTATCCGTAAGGTTCAGGGGTAATAGCCCTACGGATTGGGCAGCGTCCACCAGTACCAACACACCCCGATCGTGGCAAGCTGTTACCAGTTCCCTCAAGGGCAGCACATGTCCCGTATTCCACAACACATGACTCACGATGACCAGCCGCGTGGTCGGACGGAGATGGCGAGTCATGCTATCTACAACATCACCATGGTTCAAAGTTGCCAGCAGCGGGAACGTTGACGTAGTAACTTGGAAACGGCGTTGCAGTTCTTGGGTCGCAGCTACAATGCCAGGATGTTCGCAATCAGACAAGAGAATGTGATCTCCAGCCTGCCAGTCAATGCCCCACAGGGCAATGTTACAGCCAACAGAGACATTTTCCGTCAAGGTGATGGTTTCTGTAGGCACTCCTAGTTCTTGGGCGATCGTAGCGCGGGTTTGAGCGGCCTCTTGCTGCACCCAAGCATTCACAGAATTAGAGAAAGGCCCCATCTCTTGAATAGTATTGTGGGCTTCTGCCATGGCTTCCAACGCCATGCGGGGCATTGGCCCCTGTCCACCGTAATTAAAGTAGGTTTTGTTGGCGAGGGCAGGAAACTGTTGACGGCAGGTTGCAAGGTCAGTAGCGGACAAATGTAGTTGCATCATGGTCAATGTAATTGCATCATAGTCAATGGCTGCGTAGACAGTGGCACAGCTCAATTATCGTTGTTTTCAGCGCCAAATCGGGGTTAGCTCCTTGCTTTAAGCCAACATCCAATGCCAGCAATAGGGGCAAGCCCTGCCGCAGTTGCTCTAGAGACAGTGATTTGACCTCTTGCTGCAAAAAGTGAACACGCTTGGGGTTACCGACATCAGCAGCTTGGGCAATGACCCGATCATCTCGCTCTCCAGTACTTATCAGCAGTTTCACCCATAGCCATGCGCGAAATTGACTAATCAGCGTTGCTACGATCGCAGGCGGTGCTTCATTTCGTGCTAATAAGTCAGCCACCAGTTCCAACGCCTCAGCCGTATTACCTTGTCGAATCGCTGCTGCTAGCTTGAAGCTGGTCTGGGTTGTAACCGTAATCAATTGACTGACAACATCTAGCTCTAGAGGAGCCTGGCACTCTCCTGCAAAACATTGAAGTTTTTCCAATTCACTATATAGTCGCCGCGTATCGTTACCGATAGCCTCTGCGATAAATTCCGTGCTGTCCGACGTAAGATTGATGCCCATTGACATAGCTACCTGCTTTACCCGTTGCACAAGTTGCTCTGTCTTCCAACTGGGAATGGGACTAAATTCTTCAATCTGGGCATAGCGTTGTAGCAGTTTGGTGGACTTTAGGCGGGCATCTGGCTTACTAGAACTCGTCAGTAGTAGCACCGTGTGGTCAGGAATCTGAGGTAGGGTGCGCTCTAGCTCTGTCAGCACTTCAGGGGGACATTGTTGCAGTAGCGGTGTGTTCACTAACCAGATAAAGCGTCCACCACTCCCAAACGGTGGAGTCATGGCTTGGTTAAGGGCCTGAATAATAGCATCTGCTTGCTCAGGAAAAAACTTGTCGTCGTTGAAACTCGCCCAGGCTGGATCCAGCGTGCGATCGCGTAACTCTTTCACAGCTCGGTGCAGAGCATACTCATCTTCCCCCCAGTAGACATAAATCGGCATCAACTACCTCCCAACAAAAAACAGGGCAAGCAGAACTCGCCCTGTCTTCACACATTACCAACCTAAAACAATTAGTCTAGATCAGGCATCGATAGCACTGGCTCACTTTCACGCTCAATGCCCTTCTCGAAGCCAGCCGCGGCAGCACGAGCACGACCCGCGTGCCACAAGTGACCAACTAGGAAGAAGAAACCGAGGACAAAGTGAGAAGTCGCCAACCAAGCACGAGGAGATACAAAGTTCACCGAGTTAATCTCCGTAGCCACACCACCTACAGAGTTCAAAGAACCCAGAGGTGCGTGGGTCATGTACTCAGCAGCACGACGAGCCTGCCAAGGCTGAATGTCGTTCTTGATCTTATTCAAATCTAGACCATTGGGGCCACGCAGTGGTTCTAGCCAAGGACCGCGGAAATCCCAGAAGCGCATAGTTTCACCACCAAAGATGATTTCACCCGTAGGAGAGCGCATCAGGTACTTACCCAGACCAGTTGGTCCCTGCGCAGAACCCACGTTAGCACCCAAGCGCTGGTCACGAATCAAGAAGGTTAGTGCCTGAGCTTGAGAAGCCTCTGCTCCAGTGGGGCCATAGAATTCACTGGGGTAGACTGTGTTGTTGAACCAGACCATACAAGAGGCAATGAAGCCCATCAAGGACAATGCGCCTAAGCTGTAGGACAGGTACGCTTCACCAGACCAAATAAAGGCACGACGTGCCCAACCAAACGGCTTCGTGAAGATGTGCCAGATACCGCCGGAGATACAAATCAACCCAACCCAGATGTGACCACCAACCACATCCTCTAAGTTATCGACACTGACAATCCAGCCCTCACCACCAAAGGGAGAGCGAAGCAAGTAGCCAAAGATAACCGCAGGGTTAAGGGTAGGGTTAGTAATCACACGCACATCACCACCACCAGGTGCCCATGTGTCATACAAGCCGCCGAAGAACATAGCCTTCAGTACCAGCAAGAAGGCACCACAACCCAGCAGGATCAGGTGGTAACCAATGATGTTGGTCATCTGGTTCTTATCTTTCCAGTCATAGCCGAAGAAGGTGGAGTACTCTTCTAGGGTTTCAGGGCCACGAACTGCGTGATAGATACCACCCAGACCCAAGACAGCAGAGGAAATCAGGTGCAATACGCCAACCACAAAGTAGGGGAAGGTATCTACAACCTCACCACCTGTGGTAACGCCCCAGCCCAAGGTAGCTAGGTGGGGCAGCAAAATTAAGCCCTGCTCGTACATCGGCTTTTCTGGCACAAAGTGCGCTACCTCGAACAAGGTCATAGCACCAGCCCAGAACACAATCAAACCAGCGTGGGCAACATGGGCACCCAGCAACTTACCAGACAAATTAATCAAGCGAGCATTACCAGACCACCAGGCGTAACCAGTAGATTCTTGGTCACGACCGCCAGTCATGGAAATCATGCGATTAGAGAGCGTTACCACGTGGCAATACCTCCTCAGGGAATACAAAACCTTCATGGGGCTGGTCTTGAGGAGCCATCCAAGCACGGATACCCTCATTCAGCAGAATATTCTTGGTGTAGAACGTCTCAAACTCTGGGTCTTCAGCCGCCCGAATCTCCTGAGACGTGAAGTCATAGGCCCGTAGGTTGAAGGCTAGACCTACCACACCCACAGCACTCATCCACAACCCAGTCACCGGTACAAACAGCATGAAGAAGTGCAACCACCGCTTGTTGGAGAAGGCAATCCCAAAGATTTGTGACCAGAAGCGGTTGGCGGTCACCATGGAATAGGTCTCTTCCGCTTGGGTTGGCTCGAAGGCCCGGAAGGTGTTGGCTGCATCACCATCTTTGTACAGGGTGTTTTCAACCGTAGCACCGTGGATGGCACACAGCAAGGCACCTCCCAAAATACCGGCAACGCCCATCATGTGGAAGGGGTTGAGGGTCCAGTTATGGAAGCCTTGGAAGAATAGGATGAAGCGGAAGATACCAGCAACCCCGAAGCTGGGGGCGAAGAACCAGCTTGACTGACCGAGGGGATAGATTAAAAACACGCTGACGAAGACGGCGATTGGCCCGGTAAAGGCGATGGCGTTGTAGGGACGCACACCTACGAGGCGTGCAATCTCTAGCTGACGCAGACAGAAGCCAATGAGGCCAAAGGCACCGTGCAGGGCGATGAAGTTCCACAGGCCACCGAGTTGACACCAGCGGGTGAAGTCACCTTGGGCTTCGGGTCCCCACAGGAATAGCAGGGAGTGGCCCATGCTGTCAGCGGGGGTGCTGACGGCGGCGGTGAGGAAGTTGCAACCCTCTAGGTAGCTGGAGGCCAGACCATGGGTATACCAGGAGGTGACGAAGGTGGTGCCTGTGAGCCAGCCGCCGAGGGCTAGATAGGCACAGGGGAATAGCAGTAGGCCGGACCAGCCGACAAATACGAAGCGATCGCGTTTGAGCCAGTCGTCGAGGATGTCGAACCATCCCCGCTCTTGCTGTACGCGCCCGATTGCAATGGTCATCTCAAATCCTCTTAGTTATTTCAAGAGTCCAGATAATAGAATCTGCAACAGAGAGCAGCAACGGAATTAACCAGTCGCTGCTAGCAGCGCAGAAAAAATCAGGTAGTAATTCACAATTCTATATGATAGTGAAGATTGAAATTTTTACAATCTGACACCTTATTCTCATAGTTCTCAAGATTTATAAAGACTTAACACAGGAGTCCAACACATTAGTCCTATGAATGCACATTCAGAACTTGGCGATCGCCTGTATCAAGAAATTTTGGGATCCCGACGATTTAGTAACTATTGGTGGGCGACGGTAACCACGATCGGTGCTACAGGATTTTTTCTTGCCAGCTTATCAAGCTATTTCAAGCAAAATTTTCTCCCCTTTGGGAATTCAATCGACTTGGTATTTGTACCCCAGGGACTAGCAATGGGCTTTTATGGAGTGGCAGGGCTAGCACTCAGTGCCTATCTTTGGCTGCTGATTGTGTGGAATGTAGGAGGCGGTTACAACGAATTTAACCGCCAGACCGGTAAGGTTGTTATCTTTCGCTGGGGATTTCCAGGCAAAAACCGCAAAGTTGAAATCAGTTGCCCGATTGCTGATGTCCAAGCTATAAGGATTGAAGTTAAGGAAGGGTTAAACCCCAAGCGACAGCTCTATTTACGGGCTAAGGGTCTAAAAGACATTCCCCTGACCCGTGTAGGGGATCCATTACCCTTGTCTGAGCTGGAAAATCGGGGAGCAGAGTTAGCAAAATTCCTGGGAGTTCCCCTAGAAGGACTGTAATCTTTGACCGTTAGGGGTGTACGAGCCAGTAGAATGAACGGGTTAGTTTACGTTAGGATGATGCCAATGCGAGTGAACTTTCTGTCATGGTTACTGTGCCTAGTGGCTGTTGCCGTTTTTGGCCTTGCTAGTTGTGCTGCTCAACCAGCAGGCTCCTCCGCTTCCCCTGTAATCGATGCTCAAACTAGTTCTCAAACCAGTGCAACTGCCTCACCCACCTCTAGTGCTTCCTCAAATCAGGCTGTAGCCATGACTAGCCAGAATAGCTCTCAGTTGTTTCCTGGCTTACCTCGCCTTGAGGGCAAAGCTACAGTTGAGTTAGTGGTCAAGGGCAAGCCAATCGTAATGGAAATTGATGGCACTAATGCTCCCATTACAGCGGGCAACTTTGTAGATTTGGTACAACGTGGTATTTACAACGGCTCCATGTTTCATCGAGTGATCCGTGAACCACAACCCTTCGTAGTGCAAGGGGGTGACCCTCAAAGTAGGGATTCCAGTGTCCCCCAATCAGCGTTAGGCACCGGCAGTTTCATTGACCCTGCTACGACTAAACCTCGTTACATTCCGCTGGAAATTAAAACTACTAGAACGGACACCTTGGTTTACAGCAAAACCTTCGCAGACGCTGGAATTCAAGATCTTCCTAAGTTGCGTCACACTCGTGGTGCTGTTGCCATGGCACGGGCACCTTACCCAGACTCCGCTTCAGCGCAGTTTTATGTAGCATTAGCTGATCTTGATTTTCTAGATGGCAACTATGCTGTATTCGGCTATGTCACTAAGGGTATGGATGTTGTGGATGAGATCCAGCAGGGCGATCGCATCACCTCCGCCAAGGTCATTGCAGGTGCTGAAAACTTAAAGAAATAGCTGGTTAGAATGCTAGCTAATCTGAGGCGAACGACCGGTTAGGCCAGTCATTAGCCGTAGAGCGAAGGACTTGAATGGTTGCACGGAGTTCAGTAGGCGTATGCCTAGACGACGGATAACGACGATCGGCCACCAAGTGGTAGAAAATACCCGATCCAGCAAATCCGTGAAGCCCAAAATAATCATGTTCTCGCGCTTACGCCATGTTTCATAGCGTTTTAGTACAGCTAGGCTGCCAATGTCTTCACCGCGTTGGTGGGCTGTTGTCAACACTTCCGCTAGGGCTGCTGCATCGCGTATACCCATGTTCAGCCCTTGTCCACCCAAGGGATGGCAACTATGTGCTGCATCACCAACCAGTGCTAGACGGGGCATAACATAGCGATCGCTCTGCATTAACTGCACTGGAAACACGTAGCGATCGCTGGTAAGGGAGAGCTTGCCCATGTGTGAACCATAGCGTAAGCTAAGTTCTGCTAGAAAAGTCTCGTCGTCCAAGCTGGCGTAGGCATTGGCTTCTGCGTGGGGAGCAGTCCACACAATTTGGCACTGGTTATTGGCTAAGGGCAAGATTGCAAAAGGGCCACTGGGCTTGAACAACTCGTAGGCTGTATGCTGCTGGGGAAATTCAGGAGCCACTCTGCAGGTAATGCAAGACTGCCAATATTTCCAACCATGGGTAGTAATGCCAGCAGCTTGGCGGAGGGGAGATTTGGCACCATCGGCGGCAATCACTAGTTTGGTGCTAATAGATCGCTGTTGGTCATTGATCGCTAAGGTAACAACTGCCTGCTCAGAGCCATAGTGCACATTGAGCACAGTAGCTGGACACAACCGAGTCACCTGCTTACAGGCGGTTAGATAGGCTTGCAGCGCAGACACAAGCACACTGTGAGTAGCTACGTAGCCAACATCATCTGTCCCTAAGTCTGAAGGCTGGAACTGCACCGCCATGGAATCTCCTGCATCGGACAGGTGAATGTACTGAAAAGCTGCACTGTTGGCAAGAATGTCATCCCAGACACCAATACGGCGAAAGATGCGACTGGATAATACGGAAATGTGATAGGCACGTC
>JANWZG010000181.1 GCA_025054735.1 Cyanobacteriota bacterium
GTAGACCCAGATTCAGCAGTGTCTAGAGCAGCCGTAGACGTTGCGTCCGGTGATTCTAGACTGGCCAAGATTTTTAGGGCAAGTGTACTGTTATCTGCTTCTGCCGTAACTAGCAAATCAGCAAATTGTGCGAGTAGAGTGCGTAGCCCTAGACGAAAAACAGGATCCTCGTCGATTAGCAGTAGGTTGTAGGGAGTATCATCCATGGCAGCGATTGCTCAAATACGTTAATGTAGCAAAAATGGATCCGTAAAAATGCTGTTATTTTGACAGCAATATTGCTGAGCCAGATATTGATTCTGGTGTGATTTCTATTAGTAATCCAATGGGATCCTGATCACATCAAGTGAGCTGCTAATCACTCATTATTAAGGTTGTAAAGATTACAGAATTCAATTAAGAGCACATTAGTAAAAAAGTAAATCTTAATAAGTTTCCTACGATCCCCGTCTGTTTCACGGCTAAAACTGCCATGTTCTTGGGAATTCTAAGAATGTATCTGGTTTTTAATACAAATCTAAAGACAACTTGAAAATCACTAGATATTGAAGACGGTCGAAATCCAATCAAGGTGGGGATCACTGGGTTCATAGGCTTTTTCCAGCATCAGACAAAATAGTTGTATGAGATTAGCCATGCTGATGATCGCTACACACCTAGCCTATATGGGAGTTCCAGATGTGAAAACCTCACCGAATTCAACGTCATCCTGCCGATATTGCATTCACTACACACCGTCAGGACGACGGGGAGGAAACTGCCAACAATTGGGAGTTCCTGTTCAGAGTAGTTGGAAGGCATGTCCTCTTGCATTACGAGCATTTTCATCTGCTTGGGATAGTGTAGATATTTCAGCCGAGTGGCAAGATGAGCCATCACTGCCAGACGTGGCTCACATGTCAGCATCCGTAACAACCATAGCAGTTGCCTAGCTAACCCTTAAGTCTACTGCTAACGCGAGAGAGTCATCAACGGCATTCCCGTTAATGCATTAGATTAGGGGGGTTTTGTTAAGACAGGGTTCACGACTAGCTACAAACTAGCGGCGCGATCGTCGTCGGCCAACGCGCTCTGCTCGGTCGCGTTCATAGGAAATCAACCTGCCATAGATATGATGCTTGCTGAGATTCATTGACATAAAGACATGCTGGCGGGTGTTGCCAAATCCTTTGCGGGTAAAAAAGTTAACAGCAGCTACATTGGCAGGATCAGTATCAACCAGCATAAACCGCACCCCGTCTTCAATCATGCGCTCTACAATCTTATCTACAAGTCGATCGGCAATGCCCCGGCGTTGAAACTGGGGTGTTACTCCCAGCCAGATAATATATCCATAAATCCAAGATGCCTTGCTGATTGTAGTTCCTAGCACAAAACCCGCAAGCTGATCAGCAATTTCTGCAACTAAGCAGTATTCTGGATCCGTATTGTATAGACCAATGACCTCCCATTCATCCCAGGTGCGATACAGGTATGGGTACAGGTCGCTGGTAAACAATGACTCCCCCAAATGATAGACAGGGGCAATATCATCAATCTGCATATCCCGAATATTGAGTGTGTCACTGTCATCCGTATAGGATGTTGACGTTGTTACCATAGGTTTTTTACTGCGTTTCTCCCATTGGGTTGTCGCTACAACTCTAGCGCTACCACTGCTCGATAGGTTGACAAAAATTACGCCATACTTATCTGTATGATTCTGTACGATCCCCTGTATGCCTGATGGAGTAGCTGACAAAGCGAGCTTAAGTTCTTACTGAGGAACAAAATGGGGCTGTATAGATAGCGTTTGGGGCGGGAACGATAACCTGTTGCCCCTTGTCTTCCGCCTGCTTGCCAAGTGACCTGTCGGCTGCGGTAGCTGGCCATGACCTTGACTTGATGGAGCACCATCGCTGCTCCACGATCGTCTGCTCAGGTTTCAGCATGATAGATTTGTTAATCTGTTGCAAAATACGATGGTTGGTTAAAACCCCCCTATCCTAGTACTAGTAGGAACTACCAATCCGCTAAACCATTATGCCTGCTCTCACTCCATCCATTCGTCGCCGTTTGTTACAACTGAAGCAATTGCCAAGTGTCTGGGAGGGCGCTCGTTTACAGATGCCATTACGGCACCAGCCTGTTGAGTTTCATACAGATGACCATGGCAGCGACTGCATATTGTGGGTTGATGGCTCTGAGGGAATTGTGCGTGCAGTGGAAGTAGTGTCGCCTATAAGTGGGCAAGAAGCAGTGGTAAGAGCGCTATTGCGGGCTATGGAAATGCCCCAAAACCCTGGCAAGCCTGCTCGTCCTCAAAAGATTGTGGTCAACGATCGTGAGTTACAGTTTTTTCTCCGGGGCGTGTTGCAGGACATGGACATCATTGTGGACTATGTTCCCAGTTTGCCCCTGATTGATGAGTTTTATCGTCACTTTGCTGCCACGGTAGAGTCTTGTTCACCACAACTGTCTCCTCAGTTGATAAAGCAGTTGAATGATCAGGCCTTTGAAATTTGGCATCGCGCTCCCTGGGAATATCTGAGCGAAGAGCGGATAATCGCTGTTGACCTTAACGCCTGGGACTTAGAGACACTTTATATCTCCATTATGGGGATGCTGGGTATAGAGTATGGGATCCTTATGTATCGCTCCATAGACTCTCTTAGGCAATTTCGACAAGCGGTCATGAATATCCATGAACCAACAGACGAAGCCCAAGAAGCATTTCTACAACAGGATTGCTTGTTCGTAACCTTCGATCGTGACGACTCAGATGATAGTGTGTTTCTTGCGCGGCTTGGCACTCCTGAGATAGATGATATTCAGCCTAGCTTTGGTAGCATCCATCCCCTAGAGGGGTTGCGGTTTAACCTGCAAGATGACGAGGCAAATGCCATGCTCGTTGCCCTAAGTGCCTTAAATCGATTTTTGAAACAGCATCAGCGTGAGCTGAC
The DNA here is from genome assembly GCA_025054735.1 of Cyanobacteriota bacterium. Lineage (NCBI taxonomy): Bacteria > Bacillati > Cyanobacteriota > Cyanobacteriota bacterium. The sequence goes on from JANWZG010000181.1 coordinate 2,943, forward strand.
ATCCTCCCAGTTTCCAGAGCTGTCTAACCAGTATCGAATTGCGGTGCCTGCTAACTCTAATGCCAAAGGCTCTACAGTAACTGTTCGCATTAGCACCATGCCAGCCTTGGCGACGGAACTCCTAACCATGATGGATGATAGTGGTGAAGCTAACAATGAAGCTGAGGACATTAATACAGGGTTTCCCTTCATTCAGGATACACTTGTTCCAGACGAGAAGATTACCCTTCTTAGGGTATCGCCCTGGGAAGAAGTCCAGTTGCTGCGTCAACAGACCAGTTTTTATCAAGAGGCACCTGCGGTTTTTCCCCAGGTGGGGAATGGTTTGCCGATCGTCATTTTGCAAATTTCTCAACCCAAGGGTAAAGCTCTCATCCAAGCCATTCAGACCGCAGGAGGCTTACGGGGAATTTGCTTCAACCCTGGATTTGATCCCTACGCCAAGCAAACCTATGAGCTAGGACTGTTGCAGTTGGAAAATGGAGACTTGCAGTTGTTTGCAGAGTTCCAGGACGATAATCTAGAGTATCGCCGTGTTCGTAAGAAATGGAATCAATGCTGTAGTGCTACCCATGGCTATTGTGGATTGGTCATCGCCAAAGGGATCACTGGTGTTGCTCGAGGCAATCCTCAACTCAAGGACATGATGGCACTCATGGAAACACGCTTCATTCCAGTAGCAGAGTTAGGATTAGGCACCCTTGAGATGCACATAGAGTTCGACTACTAGGTACATACAAGCGTATTTGATAGCAGAGTGTGTATAAATTGTAGAGGTATCTGGTTGACTGACAAATCTTCTTTGCAGGCTGGGTCAAACAATGTGAAACCCAACATCAGCCTACGCTCTGTTCGGTTACGCCATCGCTAACCAAACCTACCAAGCTTAAACGCAAGCTGCACAGAGTAGCACCTAGATAACAACACCTGCCCTGGGACAGATGGGATCCACCACTGGGTGACATCGCCAAAATTAATGCAAAATTCAAAATTAGGCATTCAACATGGAGGAACTTTCACCTCGATCACGGAGCAGACATTTGAGTTTGCAGTGCGGATTGTTAAGCTGTGTCAAGTCTTATATGATTAACCAGTTGTTTGCCGCACCCTCTAACGCCAACTGATTCACTCTGGCACATCGGTAGGGGCAAACGTTGAGAAATCTCAGGCAGCACAAAGCAAAGCAGACTTTCTACACAAACTGGAAGTAGCTTTGAAGGAGTTGCGAGTAACCCGCTATTGGCTCAGGTTGCTGATTGCCACCAACCTCATACCCGCCCAGCGGCTCAACGCACTACTAGAGGAATCAGAAGAACTGCTCAACATCATCGTCAACACCAAACGCAACCGACCCGAATGCAGATTGCTATGAAATCCCATCCGGACGTAACTATTGTCAACAGGTACTTACCCTACAATCCTAAATTGACTAGCAGAGCCAAAGAACTACGCAAGAATCCTACACCTGTGGAACGGAAGCTTTGGCAAGACTGTCTCAGACTATTGCCGTTTCGAGTCTTGCGTCAGCGTCCGATCGACCAGTTGATTGTCGATTTCTATTGTGATGCTGTGAAACTGGTGATTGAAGTAGATGGGGATAGCCATTTTACAGAGCAGGGACAAGTCTACAACGCTGAGAGAACAAAGGTTCTGGAAAGCTACAGTTTGAGGGTGCTGCGATTTAGTAATGATGAGGTGATGCAGCAATTTGAAGGAGTTTGTCAACAGATTGAAGAGATGATTTCTCTGTTGAGCAAAAGAACTGACATAGCAGATTAAAGTCCCCCTTAGTAAGGGGGATTTAAGGGGGATCGGCTCTGTGGTGCGTAGAGAAGGATCCCCCCTTAGACACACTTGATAAGGGGGGAACCGAGCTGTGGCTTGAAGTCCCCCGTAGTAAGGGGGATTTAGGAGGATCGGCTCTGTGGTGCGTAGAGAAGGATCCCCCCAGACACACTTGATAAGGGGGGAACCGAGCTGTGGCTTGAAGTCCCTCTTAGTAAGGGGGATTTAGGAGGATCAGCTCTGTGGTGCGTAGAAAAGGATCCCCCCTAGACACACTTGATAAGGAGGGAACTGGAGTTTACGGAGTATGATTTGATTCGATACCTGGCATCGGATTGCTGAAACCCTGATTCTGTGTCGGTCGCACTGGGCAGGCTGGGATGTGATGGGTGGTAATCGGGGTGGGCAAATCGGGGGCACTGTCTTGGCTGAGCAGGTCGCAGTATTTGCGGAGCAGCAGCAACACGGGGACAAAGGGCAGGACTCATGGGGGCTGCTGTCTTTTACCGAGGCGGTAGGCGATGTGGCGCAACAGGGTGGTTTTGCCATAGCTCCCTAGGCCAAAATGGTGATTTGGCGATCGATGCAGTCGCGTTTTGCCTGGGCTAAGATCTGCCAAATATCAACCGTGGCGGAGAATTTGCAGTCGGCAGCTAACAGTCAAGGTAGCGATTATCCACACCCCTGACTTTAGCGATCGTGGCTTCAGTGGTGCAATCAATGGCTTGGTTAATGGCTTTGCCTGTGTTCTCTAACCGTCGTTCGGTGCCTTAGTGAACAGGTTGCAGCGTTTTGGCAGTGTAGGCGATGCCCAGCCCAATCACATTGGCAATGCATTCGTTCAGCGGAGCGGGGGGTTAGGGGTTGAGAGCTTGGGTCATGACGATCGCCGTTGGGATAGTTGGCTTTATCTTAACCGTCAGATTGATATTGGATTGACAACTGGGTTTAAAGCTGTTTACAGGCTACTATTGCTGTCATCAGCACCCTTGTCTGCACAAGCAATCTCATACACTGTGTTAACTAAGATACAACGCTATGGGCTAACCATTCTGGGCTAGTCTTTACAATTCCTTAAATCTTAACCAGTATCGTGGGGTTGCCAGAATAATCATTAGCAGTTAGCGATCGTATTTCCCGAACCAGGCATGGCAGAGATTCAAATTAATACGTTAGAGTTCTTAAGCCAGATTTCTCCCTTTAGTCAATTGCCACCTACTGTACTGCGTGACCTTGCTGCTCGCATGCAGCCCTTTGGCTACAGCATGGGTAAAAAGATGATGGAGCATGGCAAGCTTCCAGGCCAAGTTTTGGTAGTGTATCAGGGTGTCATTCGGCTGTTGGGTTACGATACTCGCACCCAGATGCCAGTAACCTTGGAGCGGCTGCAATCTGGAGCCGTGCTAGGTGCCGTTAGCCTCATGCGCGGGGTCGGGTGTGAAACAGCGATCGCCTCTACGGATGCCATTTGCCTGGCTATGTCCGCAGAGGAATTCTTACGCCTGATGGGACGCTACGGCGAGTTTGCCGATGCCATGCGTAACCAGTGTAGCCCGATCGAGGCATTAGCCCTGTTGGATGCTTACCTGAATCGGCAACCGTGGACGGGGGTAGAAGCTCGTCAGCTAGCTGCTCCAGCCAGTGCCCATGCTATCGTGCGCCAAGTGCAACCTGAACAAGCATCATTAACCGATCTAGCGCCAGATCGGTTGTGGCTGTTGGCTAGCGGCACAGTGAAAGGGCTAGCGATCGGTGATGAAGTTGACCTCACTGGCGGTAAGGTCACCCTACGAGTTGAAGGCAATCAGCCTGCTCGGCTGGTGGGCTTTCGTCCCCAGGATATTCTTCCCCCAGAAGCATCAGGCGTAGCCAATGGCCATTACCCAGGCACTCCAGCAGATAACCCCGCTACTAGCAGCCCCGACCATAGATCTGACCGTGCAATAGCAGATATAAATGAGGTTCCCCCCGCCCCACCAGAGATTCTTGTCTATGACTCTGAGGCCGATCGCAGCAAGACCTATCCCCTGATCCAGGCAAAGGGCAATCAACCGACAACCTTGGCCTGCTTCCAGATGTTGTGCCAATATTTCAACATCCCCTTCCGGCGGGAGGCCATTCGGCGGGTGGTTAACCACCACATTAGCCCCACGCATGAGGTGTCCCTACAGATTTGTGGCTCCATTGCCGACCTGATTGGTCTGAATGCCCAGCTCGTGACCCTACCGACTCTGAGTATGGGGCAGATTCCTGTGCCTGCTATGCTGATTTGGCAAGGTAAACCCGCGATCGTCTACAAGGCTAACGACCGAGAAATTACGATCGCCTCCCCAGAGTTGGGACTAATTCAGCAAAAACCAGCCGATCTAGCAGCATCCCTAGGCGAGATGTTGCCGGTACTATTGCTGCAAGCCACTAAAGAAACCCCGCAACAAAAATTTGGCCTCTCCTGGTTTTTGCCCTTTATCCGGGAATACCGTCGTCCCTTAATTGAGGTATTACTGGCTTCCTTCTTTGTGCAACTCTTTGGCCTCGCCAATCCGCTGATGATTCAGGTAATTATTGACAAGGTATTGGTGCAAAACAGCCCCGATACTTTGCAAGTGCTGGGCATCTTGCTGCTGATTGTGGCTGTCTTTGAGGCCCTGTTGAGTAGCTTGCGTACCTATCTGTTTGCTGAGGTGACTAACCGCATTGACATGAAGCTGGG
>JANWZG010000182.1 GCA_025054735.1 Cyanobacteriota bacterium
ACATTATACCAAGCAGCATAGCTCGGATTAAGGTGATTGGTGTCGGTGGTGGCGGCTGTAATGCGGTTAATCGCATGATTGCCAGTGGTGTTTCTGGGGTTGAGTTTTGGTCAATTAACACAGATGCCCAAGCCTTAGCGAATGCGTCAGCCGCAAAACGTCTACAAATTGGTCATAAGCTCACTCGTGGATTAGGGGCAGGGGGAAATCCAGCAATTGGGCAAAAAGCTGCCGAAGAGTCCCGTGACGATATTACCGCTGTGGTTGACGGTGCTGACCTAGTGTTCATCACTGCCGGTATGGGTGGTGGCACAGGTACGGGTGCTGCCCCGATCGTTGCAGAAATTGCTAAGGAGGCAGGGGCCTTAACTGTCGGTGTGGTGACCCGTCCCTTTACCTTTGAAGGGCGACGACGCATTAACCAGGCAGAGGAAGGCACTGAGGCACTACAAAGTCAGGTGGATACGTTAATTGTGATCCCTAACGACAAGCTACTGTCAGTTATTTCAGAGCAAACACCTGTCCAAGAAGCGTTTCGAGTGGCTGATGATATCCTGCGCCAGGGCGTGCAGGGCATCTCGGATATCATCACAATTCCTGGCCTTGTCAATGTTGACTTTGCTGATGTTCGGGCGGTTATGGCTGATGCAGGGTCGGCCTTGATGGGTATTGGAACAGCCTCTGGTAAAGCTAGGGCCAGGGAAGCAGCCGTAGCAGCTATTTCTTCACCTATGTTGGAGGCATCCGTAAATGGAGCACGAGGGGTTGTGTTTAACATTACTGGTGGTAGTGACTTGACTCTGCACGAGGTAAATGCTGCCGCTGAAACCATCTACGAAGTTGTGGATCCTAACGCTAACATTATCTTCGGGGCGGTGATTGACGATCGTATGCAGGGTGAAGTTCGCATTACGGTAATTGCTACGGGTTTTAGCGGCGAGGCTCCTCAGCCTCCAGCTACGAAAGTACAAATCACAAAGCGACCTTTATCAGGTTCCTCAGTATCTACTCCACCATCACCCAGCCGTGATCCAAATGTTAACCGCCAAGAGCGACCAGGTATTGGGCTAGATATTCCTGAATTTCTGCAACGGCGACGTCCTCAACGATAGCCTCGAAAGGAGGTCTTGGATGGTATGGATACGGTTAAACCAGATGCATCTATACCTGTAGCGCTGACGATCGCTGGCTCCGATAGCGGTGGTGGGGCAGGTATCCAGGCTGACTTGCGAACCTTTGCTTTCCATAAAGTCCACGGTACCTCTGCCCTTACCTGTGTAACTGCTCAAAATACCTTAGGAGTCACTAGGGTTGATGCTTTGGGGCCGGAATCTGTGGCTGCTCAGATTGAGGCTGTCGTTACCGATATTGGTGTCAACGCAGCCAAAACAGGTATGTTGCTAAACAAGGGGATTATTGCTACTGTCGTTGACTGGGTTACTAGGTTAAACGTTAGCCCCCTCGTAGTTGATCCCGTAATGGTGTCGAGAACTGGTGCTCAGTTGATTGATGACGATGCAATTGCCTTATTAACAACAGCCTTGATTCCCTTGGCAACGATCGTAACCCCCAATCGCTATGAAGCACAACTCCTGAGTGGGCAAACCATTACCACCCTAGAGGATATGACTACCGTTGCTCAGGCTATTTATGAGCTGGGCTGCAAGGCAGTGCTAGTCAAGGGAGGCAGTATGCCAGGAGCGTTGAAAGGGATTGATGTTTGGTATGATGGTAGTCACACTCAAGTGTTAAAAACTACTGTTATTAATACAACCCATACTCATGGTACAGGCTGTACGTTATCAGCCGCGATCGCAGCTAATCTAAGTCTAGGGCATGACCTGTTAGATGCAGTGACCTTAGCGAAGGAGTACGTTACCCAAGCCTTGTATCATGCTTTGGCAATTGGGCGAGGGCAAGGCCCGGTTGGTCACTTCTACCCGCTGATACAGTAGTTTTGCTAGTATTGAGTGATACCTTAAAAGGATGCCTATGCTGACAACACAGACCTCTAGCACTACAGATTCAATGCAAGCACCAGAGGTATATCAAGGCCAGTTTGGTACTTTTACAATCACCGATGCCGATCGGCGCAGTGTCATTATCTACCGGGCTGGTTTAATTTGTTCAGCCATGAGCTTTGCCTTGGGTGTTGGGTTAGTCCTGTGGTTGGGCAATCAACCGTTTGTTCTTCAAGCACTTACGCCCCTTTATGTCTGCTTTTGTCTGGGCTTGGGCATTAGTCTGTTAACTATTCACATTTACCTAGCGGTGCTACATCGGGTTTTACAACTGTTTTGGCTCGTGGGTGCCGTTGCTGCCCTCGCGATCGCCATCTCCAGCCCTCAACCATTAGCGTTAGTTGTTTATCAACATCCGTCTACATTGCTAGGTCTTGGGTTCACCTTCGCTGCGTTAACTGGCATTACCTTCAAGGAAGCATTTTGTTTCAACCGCCCCGAAACTAAGTTATTGACTCCATTGATTCCCATGTTGGTACTGGGTCATTTGACCAGGCTGTTCTCACCCAGTGTTGAGCAAGTCTTATTGGCCAGCTGTGCAGTTCTACTGCTGATAGTGGCTCTGCGCAAGCTAGTACAGCCTATTCCACCGGATATTGGTGACAAGAGTGTGTTCGCCTATCTCCAGTCTCAACGTCAACCTTCTTGCCACTAAGGGTCGCAGCAGGCGATGGACGATCGGGCATATTGGCTAGCTTGGGCACAGGTTCCAGGTATTGGGGCTACCCTTGTAAAACGAATACAACAGCGGTTTGGTAGCCTGCAAGCGGGTTGGTCAGCTTCTCTATCAGATTTGATGACCGTTGAGGGTATTGGCCCCCAGATTTCAGAGGCTATTCTGGCTACGCGCAACTCTTTGGAACCATATGCTTTTCTAGAGCAGCATCAGCAAAAAAATCCTTGTTTTTGGACCCCTGCTGATCCTGACTATCCACGACTGTTGCTAGAAACGCCTAGTTATCCTCTAGTGCTGTATTACCGAGGCCACGTTGTTCCGGAAGAAAATCAAGGAAGGACTAACTTGGTGGCGATCGTTGGCACTCGCAACCCTTCGGACTATGGTAAGCGGTGGACACAAAGACTAACAACTGCCCTAGTGCAGCATGGCTTTGTAGTGGTTTCTGGTTTAGCTGAGGGCATTGACACAGAAGCTCACCGTACCTGTGTTTCCAGAGGTAGCCGAACGATTGCCGTTGTGGGTTCTGGCATTGATGTTGTTTACCCTGTCAGTAATCGTCAGCTCTGCGACGATATTTTAGTTAAGGGTTTAGTAGTGAGTGAATATCCTAGAGGCACGAAACCAGACCGACTACACTTTCCACAGCGCAATCGCATTATCGCAGGGTTATGTCGTGCTGTGCTGATCACTGAAGCCCCAGCTAGATCAGGTGCGTTGATTACAGCTAGCATCGCCAATGACTATGGACGAGATGTCTATGTATTGCCCGGAGCGTTAGACAATCCCCGCTCCTATGGTTGCTTAGAACTGATTAACCAGGGTGCACAACTCATTCTTGGGGAGCGTCATTTGCTAGAACTCTTGGGGACATTGCCAGCGCTAGATAATTCCTCAGCCCCAGAAACACCAATATCACCAAGGTCTGAGTCTACACTCCCACCCGATCTGGATCCATCACTAGCTAAGGTTTTAGCTACTATTTCGTCTGATTCAGTGTCCTTTGATTACATCGTTCAACATGTTGAAATGCCTGCTAACGTTGTCTCCAGTGCTCTTATCCAACTTCAGCTCATGAACTTAATTACGGAGTTGCCAGGAATGCGCTATCAGCGACACTAGGCCGACGAAGTTTGCGGCTTTCGATGGCTACAACATCAACCTACCTTTGTGCCAATTAATTAAACGTTGAGCAAAACTAGCTTTACGCACTAGGCTAGGTTCTACAGCCGCCGTAGTTTTGATACTTACCGCTTGGTTCAGATCACATAGGTTGGGGTGTAGTTCAGTATTGATAACTCGCTGGAGCACCTGTAGATATTGCTTAGCAATGATTTCTGGCGTGAAGTGACATTCCATATACTGCCGACCAGCAGCGCCCATTTCTTCCACAAGATGTGGATTCTTCAGTAACAGGCGGATAAAGTTGGCTAAAGCAGTACTATCTCCTAGGTTAAAGGCTTTTCCACATCCAGACGCTGCGATGATGCTTCGGAGGTAGGAATGTGGCTCACAAATTACCGCGATCGGTCGCCCTGCAGCCAAACTGCCGTAGAACTTGCTAGGAGCAATCAGGCCTTCCATTCTAGCTCCAATACTAACTAGGGATAAATCACAGGCTGTTAGGGAGTAGGGTAAGACATGTTTATCTTGGTAGGGTAAGAACAGACAATTGCCTAGCCCTAATTGCTCAACCTGTTCTAAAAATGCTTTGCGCTTTGCACCACCACCGATAAAAACAAATTGGACAGGTTCATAGCGCAATTGTTTAATAGCCTCCAGAATCGTATCCATGTCATGACAACGACCCATATTGCCTGAATATAAAACTGTAAAGCGTTGATCTAGATGATGATCAATGGCAAACCAGTTGTCTTGTTTTGGAATGGGTACGATCCAGTCTGGATTTGCCCAACTGTGAATAATAGCAATCTTGTCCGTTAGTTCAGGATATCGCTTTGCAATCCGATCCTTCATGCTGGAACTGAGGACAATCAATGCCTTCGAGTGATGCCAAACATGATGATTAATCCAATTCCACAGGCGAGTAAGCCCTGCTTGTGGTGACACAACCCCTAGCTCAACGGCCACATCAGGGTAAAGATCGTACAGCAAACAAACGTAAGGGATCCGAAGTAATTTTTGCGCCAAATACCCCAAGACGGGCAAATAGGGTGGCGCTGTGGTGACTAGTAGAATATCTTTCTTCTGGCGATTTCTCAGCAGATGCAGGGCCGATCGTAGACAAAACATCAGCCCATTCAAAGCCTTGCCACGGATCCGCTGAGGCCAAAGATTAGAGGCTCGCGATCGTTGCACCAGTAACTGGGGCGATCGTTCAATCGTAGGTGCTGACTGCTTCTGATAGGCATAGCCTGGCTGACCAGTAAAAATTTGAACATGCAAACCTTGGTTCACCAGTTGGGTTGCTAGCTCTTCAATTAACTGACCAGTAGCCGCATAATCAGGCGGATAGAACTGTGTAATAATAGACAGCCTCATTAACGGCTGCGGTTCTGGCGTGTTTCCGTTCCTCATACCCTTTCGTAATTGTGCAAAGGACCGTTGCACCCTTCTTGATCACTGATTGGTGTCCTTCGTATTAAGATTGCCCAATCCTGCCCAGAGCCGCCAATTTTAGTTAACCAATACAATAGCATTTAATACTCCTGTTGCTAGAAAATTAACTACGGCTGAATATTAGAGCATTCTGGTTGATCCTCCTGTTGACAAAACAGTTGAAATAGAGCGGTAGCAATCGCATGGTTTCCTGCCACCGTGAAGTGTAATTCGTCCCGAAAGTAAGTCATTACTGTTGAAGCTGGCAATGTCAGCCACTGTTGGTGTAAATCAAGCACTGGAACTTGGAGTGATTGAGCCAGTTGCATAAACTCTGCCTTGTAAGGAACGGGGGCATAAGGAGGATATACCTGAGGGAATCCTGGGACAAACAGTATATATACGGGCCGATGGTGCTGTCGGATTAGGGCAACTTCTGTTTTTAAGAGCTGGCGATTACTCTGGGCAACCATTTCTGGGGTAGTTGTATTGGATGTGCTCACTGTGGGAGAGTCTACTCGAAATTGGACAGATGGTAACAACAGGGCCAAGCGTGGCCATAGGTAGCGACTCCAGACTTCTTGTAGAGCCAACCAAGGCCGACGGTTGGGGAAGTTAGGATCCCTACCCAGTTTTTCACTTGTGCTTGTGGGCTGGTAAAGATCGTGAGCACCAATTTGGAGAACCACTATATCGCTATCTAGGGTGCCAAACAATTGCAGATAACCCAGTCCATTGCCAATACCCCATGAACCTGCTGAGGCGTTTAGGACTTCTGCTGGTTGGTTAGTTGCTTGAATCATGGCCCTCAACAGCTCTGTAATAGTGTCAGATTGGTCGATCGGGTTGCCACCGTTTAACACAGAATCGCCAATCATCAAAATTCGCCAAATTGTTGGTGGTTTGGGGACAGCAATTGGATCCGATCGTTGAGAGTATTGGTTGTAGCGAATTCGCTTACCAAACCTCACCAGTGATTGATTCGGTTGAAAGCGATAGCCTGTATAGATATCAGCTTGGAGCAACGGTGGGTTACCTAAGCCACAGCTAATTCGCAATACTAACTCCACAATGGCCAGCAGTATCAGCCCTAATATTGGTAGCCAATATCGGTGCCGAGTACGCCTGACAAGGCGCTTCCAGTGAATGCAACACAGCATGACATGACTAGATCTAGACACTGAACCTAGGCATGAAAGCCAAGGCACCTGAAGCACCTTATCATTAGATGACGTTACTGCTTAGCTGATTGTTTCAGAATCAACTCATAAATTGTTTGTTGCTCATGGGCGACAGCTTTCCACGAGTAGCGATCGGCAGCCAGAATTTTGCCCTGACGGCCCAACAGACACCGCCAATCTGGTGATGCCAACAGTTGCTCTAGGGCCGCCGCAACCGCCTCAGCAGTACCTTCAACCACCAGACCGGCTCCAGCTTTGGCGATTTCTGGAGCAATTTGGACATCTGGCGTAATCACTACTGGTAGGCCAGCCTGTAGGGCTTCAGCCACAGCAATACCAAAATTTTCAGAAAAAGATGGCAGCACAAACACATCCGATCCCTGCAGCAAGAGATGTTTATCGTAGCCTTCGACAAACCCTGGCATCGTCACCCGCTGAGTTAGCCCTAAGCTAGTAATTTGCTGCTGCAAATAGCGAACATAGTCCACATCACCAGAGCCAGCTAATAGACAATGAAACGGACGACACTTACCCAAGTGCTGCAAAGCTTGGAGCAACAGATCGGGGCGTTTTTTGTAATGCAAGCGCGACAAGAAGAGGATAACTGACGCTTCCGTAGGAATATCATATTTCTGGTGTAACTTGGCACTTGCATCAGGAATAACAGGCGGAGAGTCTACTCCTAGTGGTACTGTTACCAACGGAGCTTGGATACCAAACTGGCTGACATCTGAAGCCTCACCCTCAGATGTACAGTGCACAACTGCGGCTCGGTCTAGATTGCGCTGTTCCACTAGCTTGATGTAAAGCTGTTTCTTAAGACGACTCTGTGCCAATGCCCAAGGAGATAGTTGCCCCATCGTGCGCATGGTGTAAGGAATGCCACGGTAGCGGGCGATCGCGGCTGCACAGGTAGGTGCATAGGAAAACAGGTAGTGGGTATCGACTAGATCATAGGTATGCAGGTGGTT
>JANWZG010000183.1 GCA_025054735.1 Cyanobacteriota bacterium
CTTTCATCACGGTTGACGTAATGCCAACCGCTCGGCGCTGAGGAATAATAATACCCTGGACACCCAAAGCCTCTCCAGTGCGAATGATGGCTCCTAGATTATGGGGATCAGTAATACCGTCTGCTACCAATAGCACAGGACTAGTTGAGGCAGCCTTAGCTTGGGTGATTAAATCATCTAGCTCTAAGTATTCATAGGGGGAAATTTGGGCTGCGATTCCTTGATGATTAGCGCCATGGGTTAGGTAGTCCAAACGCTGTGGCTCTACCTCTTGGATCACAGCACCACCACTCTTTGCTTGATTGAGCAGCCCGTGAAATCGAGGGTCATAGCGCAAACGGGGAGTCACCCAAATACGGTTCAAGGCTTGTTGTGCTTCTAGAGCTGCTAACACTGGATGTCGTCCATAGATTAAGTCAGTGCGATCGGGATCATCTCCTTCAGTAGGCAAGTTTTTGTTGGGCTGCTCATCTGTTTGGCGATGATTAGAACGTTGAGTAGCCGTTGCTAGGGAATCGTGCTGACTATGGGGTAGGTATCGTTCACTAAACCTAGGCTTGTCCGATCGAGCGTACTCACCATCAGCATTGGCATGGTGTGACTTTAGCCTTGGTTTACGAGTCTTGGGCGTAATGGCTGGAGATAGGGATGGTGCCAATCTTAACTGTCCTGAACCTTGTCGTTTAACACGAGGCTTTGAGGAGCCATGGGGAGCCGTTCTTCCTAGTTTTGGTTTTGGTCGATGTTCAGACATAGCTCCTCCTAATGAGATGCACAAAATTACTTCAATGAGAAACGGGTATGGAATGCGCTAAAGACTAATGCGCTAAAGACTATAGACTACACACGTCACTATTCACAGGTTATAGCGTCACTGTTCACAGGTTATAGATATTACCTGGCAGTTATAGATGCTGAACGGAGTACACAACTTCAATCAATATTGTCCAAAATCAAGGTGCTGCATTAACTGTGCCAGCCGTTGGGGGTTCGTTAGGTAGAGATAGCCAATTAGCGTCTCTAGGCTGCTAGCTTGTTGATAAATATCGGCACTAACACGCTTAGGCTTGCTAACGACAGCATTACGACCACGTTTTAACAAGTCATGCTCATCTTCTGTCAGTAAGGGTAACAAACATAATAGGTGGTTAGCTTGTTGTTCAGCACGAACTTGAGCAACAACCTGCTGGTGATAAAGTTGAGATCGCTTTGGTGGCAACACATAATAAGTCCGAACATAGAGTTCGTAGACAGCATCCCCTAAGTATGCCAGTGCAGATGCAGGTAGCAATGGCACGTGGCTAGAAAGAAAAGCTCGAAGGCTATTGTCAACCGATATAGACTTTAAGATAGATGCTGCTATGCCATTAGGAGGACAATTCAAGTCCCAGCCTGAACCGTCAGGGCAACCTGTAGAGTTCATGTTAGAACTGCTGCTTGGCGTGTCCACGTCTGACCCCCATCGCACGATCGGCCCCCTCTCAGGATTTTGAGTTAATAACGAACCTACAGTACCCTAAGCAGCGGAGACATTTTCTAGAGCCTTCTCCACTGTTGGCTGTAGAGACAGGAATTTTTCCAAGCGTACTAACTTAACCGTCTGGGTAACACGAGGGTTTGTAACAATTTGCAAGCTTCCAGCAACTTCTTGCACTTTCTTGGCAAGCTGCACCAACGCTCCCAAACCAGAGCTATCAACAAAATCAATATGGGAGAGATCCAGAATAATGTTTGTAGGTCCCTCCTCAACATACTTTGTTAGCACTTTGCGAAATGTAGGTTCAGAGAAAGCATCCAACAAGCCAGTCAGGTGAAAAAGCTGACAGGTGTCCCTAACCTCTCGAGTGCCTCTCAGGCTAACAGTAAGGGTAAGTGGCTCAGGAATAACGCCCTCCTCAATCAAACAATAATAATGCTTACACTGAATCGAAGTTCAAGTATACACTGTGAAATTTCAATTGACAAATTCATTAAGATTTCTGTTTGTGCTCCCGCATCATACGGACAAATTTTTCAAACAGGTAGTCTGCATCATGGGGGCCTGGGCTTGCTTCTGGATGATACTGCACAGAGAAAAAAGGAAGGGTCTTGTGTTGAAGTCCGGCTACTGTGCGATCGTTGAGATTAAAATGAGTGATCTCAATGTCTGCTGGATTGAGGGAGTCGGCTGCAATCGCAAAGCCATGATTCTGACTGGTAATTTCTACCCGACGCTGCAAACCGCAGGGCTGATTTAGCCCACGATGACCAAATTTAAGCTTAAAGGTTTCTGCTCCTAGAGATAAACCTAAAATTTGATGCCCCATGCAGATTCCAAAGGTAGGCGTTTTACTCTCCAACAGTGCTCGTACAGTCTGAATGCCTTCCGTCACAGCAGCAGGGTCACCAGGGCCATTGGAGAGAAAAATGCCATCTGGGTTGTAAGCAAGAATCTCATCAGGGGGAGTGTGGGCAGGGACAACGATAATGCGGCATCCGTAGCTAGCAAGCCGACGGAGAATATTGCGCTTTATTCCAAAGTCGATGGCCACCACTGTATACTCGGCTGCCTCTGAAGTCGCTTCGCTGCTACTAGCTCTAAATTCCCAGGGAGCGATCGTTGCGTCACACCATTCATAGGGCTGTTGTGTAGTAACTTGCCGCACCAAGTTCAAACCCGCCATACTAGGAGTTTCTCGCAACTGCTCCAATAGCTCGGCTGGGTCAGTGATAGTCGTAGATATAGCGCCATTCATAGCACCTACTGATCGTAGCTTTCGAGTTAGGGCACGGGTATCGATCCCATAGATGCCTGGAATGTTGTGTTGCCTCAAGTAACTTGGCAGCGATTGAGTCGATCGCCAACTACTAGGTTGGTCAGTAATGTTACGAGCTATAACACCGAGTACCTGGGGGCGGTCTGACTCCTCGTCCTCTGGGTTAACACCAGTGTTGCCCAGCTCTGGATAGGTGAACGTGACAATCTGACCACAATAGCTTGGATCCGTTAAAACCTCCTGATACCCAGTCAGACCAGTGTTAAAGACTACCTCCCCTGCAACCGTACCAGACGCACCAAATGACCACCCTTGATAATAGGTGCCATCAACGAGTACAAGCAAAGCAGGGTTAGCAGCAGTCAATGGCATAAGCGAATCTACAGCGATATTGTTACCTGATTTAGCTTATCAGATAGTAACAGACGACTAGCTCGCAGAAGTAGTGCAACTAAACATCCAATCAAAAATTTGATCAAGTTGGTTGAGATTCACCAATCCATACTGCCAGAGAACCATAGGTAGATTAATGGGTTCATCACAGTGGTCAAGCGCTAAGCGAATCTCATCCGTAGGCAACTTTAGCTCATTCTCTAGAAAACTAACCAGCTTATAGGTGTTCATAGACTCTAATTCAGGAGAAATCTTTGTACATAGATGCAACTCCGAGGGCTAACTGTATAAACAGCTGTATACATTGCGGTCATGTGAGCAAACATGTAGCTGCAGGTACATATCACTGCTGCCCTTACTCCTCTTCTAAGTTTAGGAGGAGGGGCTGGGGGACGAGGGCCTGCCAAGGTGACATACTCTCCATAGTTGCTGTAATCTACATCGTCGAAATCGACTTAACCAATACACCAATCAACATAGCTTAGTATCCCGTTTTTCCAAGGCTATATACGTGACAACACGATGGGCTGACTGGTGATAGTAGTCACAATAATATGTGACTTGTGTCATTCTAGAATGTCGTGATTCTCCAACAAAACCTCAGGGAATTTCTGACTGAGAGATTACAATCAACTCAACTGGAGTCTTTGTTTACTAATCAATAGTTCAATCGATCGTGCATGACTAGTAACCAGCAAATTGATCTATTTACCCTAGCCGATGTCGTGCAGCCGCCATCAGCATCTGCCGTTGACCCTGATCAGATTCCGACAAGCGCCAATGTGCCTATCCTTCCTGGTACTTACCAAACCATGGAGCAGATTCAAGTTCATTGCAACCAGTGCCAGCGCTGTGTCTTAGGGGAAACCCGAACCAATGCAGTCATTGGTCGAGGGAATGTTCATGCCCCCATCATGGTAGTTGGGGAAGGGCCAGGGCAACATGAAGACGAAACTGGCCTGCCATTCGTGGGGAAAGCGGGACAATTACTAGACAAAATTTTGGCCTCGGTCAACCTGACAGAGGAAGACGTTTATATTTGCAATATTGTGAAGTGTCGTCCGCCCGGCAACCGCGACCCGGAGCCATCAGAAGTTGAAGCCTGTAAAGGCTATTTGCTAGAGCAAATTCGGATTGTGAACCCCAAAATTATTTTGCTGAGTGGTAAACAGGCCATGCTAGCTCTTCTGGGAATTAAGCAAGGGATTACTAAAGTGCGGGGGCAATGGGTAGAACGAGACAATCGTCTTTACATGCCTATTTTTCACCCTGCCTATTTATTGCGTAACCAGTCCCGAGAGAAGGGAAGTCCTAAATGGCTGATGTGGCAAGATATTCAGGCTGTGCGCGCAAAGCTGGACGAATTAGCTAGTGCAGATTGATAGGCGGCAACTACACCCTGATGCTTACGGTTCACGCGACTCTACTGATTGGCAGTGTGACCGTTACAGTAAATATCAGGCATTGGTTATGGGCTAAAGCCACGCTCATGGTGCTCATTGGGTCTAAGCTTTGGTTTAACCCCTAGATGCTGACCATCAATGGTCACGCAACCCCCCCAACTAAAGGTTCGGTAAATACACCTTCATGGACTGAACTAGCACGCTCAGTATAGTAACAGCAATAGTTTACAACTCTCTCCTGGGCTATGCTGTCGGGCGTAGAGCCTTGAGTAATTACTCCCTTGGTTGAGGTTTGGCTGGTTCAGTGCTAACCGTTTGTCTGTTAAGTAGAGTGGAGCCGGAGTATTCCTATGGCAAAAGTTGTTGGAATTGATTTAGGTACGACAAACTCCTGCGTTGCGGTGATGGAGGGTGGTAAGCCCACAGTAATCGCCAATGCGGAGGGTTTTCGGACGACACCGTCTGTAGTTGCGTTCGCGAAGAATGGCGATCGACTCGTTGGGCAAATTGCCAAGCGTCAAGCCGTTATGAACCCTGAAAACACCTTCTATTCAGTTAAGCGGTTCATAGGCCGTCGATTTGACGAAGTTACCCACGAAGCTACTGAAGTGTCCTACAAGGTGCTCAACGTTAATGGTAACGTCAAGATTGACTGCCCTAGTTTAGGCAAACAGTTTGCGCCAGAGGAAATCTCTGCTCAAGTACTGCGTAAGCTAGTTGAGGATGCAAGTAAGTATCTGGGGGAGCAGGTTACCCAAGCGGTTATCACTGTCCCTGCTTACTTCAACGACTCCCAGCGCCAAGCGACTAAGGATGCTGGCAAGATTGCTGGCATCGAAGTGCTACGGATTATTAACGAGCCAACCGCTGCATCACTGGCCTATGGGTTAGACAAGAAGAGCAACGAAACCATTCTTGTGTTTGACTTAGGTGGTGGCACATTCGACGTATCCATTCTAGAAGTTGGCGATGGTGTGTTTGAAGTATTGGCAACTGCCGGGGACACCCATCTTGGCGGTGACGACTTTGACAAGAAGATTGTGGACTACTTGGCAGAGGACTTCAAGCGTAATGAGGGAATTGACCTGCGGAAGGATCGTCAAGCCCTTCAACGACTTACTGAAGCAGCAGAAAAAGCCAAAATTGAGTTGTCTAGTGTTACCCAAGCTGAGATCAACTTACCCTTTATCACTGCCACTCAAGATGGGCCTAAGCATTTGGAGATGGTGCTTACCCGCGCCCGATTTGAAGAGCTGTGTTCTGATTTGATCGATCGCTGTCGGATCCCTGTGGAAACTGCCCTCAAGGATGCCAAGCTAGACAAGAGTCAAATCGATGAGGTTGTCATGGTGGGGGGTTCTACTCGCATTCCAGCTATTCAAGAGCTAGTTCGGCGAATGCTAGACAAAGAGCCAAATCAGAGTGTTAACCCCGATGAAGTGGTTGCTGTGGGTGCTGCCATCCAAGCTGGTGTGCTGGCTGGTGAAGTCAAAGATATTCTTCTGTTAGACGTAACTCCCCTATCTCTGGGCGTGGAAACCCTAGGCGGTGTCATGACTCGGATCATTCCTCGTAACACTACCATTCCTACTAAGAAGTCAGAGGTGTTCTCCACAGCCGTCGATGGGCAGACTAATGTAGAGATTCACGTGTTGCAAGGGGAGCGAGAGCTAGCGGCTGATAATAAGAGCTTGGGTACCTTTAGACTTGATGGTATCCCCTCAGCTCCGCGTGGTGTGCCCCAAATTGAGGTTACCTTTGATATTGATGCTAATGGGATCCTGAATGTGACAGCAAAAGACAAAGGCACTGGCAAGGAGCAATCTATTAGCATCACAGGTGCTTCAACTCTGCCGAAGGATGAAGTGGAGCGCATGGTGCAAGAGGCTGAGCGTAATGCCCAGGCCGACAAGCAACGCCGGGAGAAAATTGATCTCAAGAACCAAGCAGATTCCTTAGCATACCAGGCTGAAAAGCAGCTCAATGAACTGGGCGACAAAGTACCTGAGTCAGAAAAGACTAAGGTGCAGAGTTTGGTTACTGAGTTAAAAGCTGTTGCTGCTAAGGATTCGCAGGACATTGAGCCTGAGAAGGTTAAATCGTTAATCTCTGAGTTGCAGCAGACGTTATACAGCATTGGTAGCAGCGTTTACCAACAAGCTAGCAGCGCAGGGCCTGCTAATGGAGCGTCAGATACAGGTACTTCTGCTAGTACCAGCGGTGATGATGTGATTGATGCTGACTTCACTGAGTCTAAGTAAATAGACTCTTAGTTCTGGTTGCCTGACGAAACTCTTGAAACTGTTATTCTTTTGTAGATTGGGTCAGCAGTAGCGTAATTCGACGGTGCAAAGACTGGTGTTGAATTTCACGTTGTTCAGTCTGACCTACGAAAAGATGTGTCAATCAACCAGCTCATCGGTCTAAATAGGCTCTGGCCTTTAGAGCGTTGACGTAGAGCAGGGCTGCTTGTGAAGCAATGGTTTTTGAGCTAGCAAGTATTGCCCTGCTCTTTTATTCCCTGTTCTCCAGGGTTCATGCTTTATAGGGCATTGCTTACACAGGCAATACTGAAGCAGGGTTACAGGTTCACTCGTGAGTTGTTGCAATCATCACCTATAGCGATCGGGTTTGTGTGCTACTTAGCGATCGTTATGTTCTAGAATGTAATAGTTTTTCAATCTGGATTAATGATTTGTCAGCTAAAGTTGTAAACAGGCTTACCCTAGCAAGTTTAGGAGTTAGAGATACTAAGCTCTGTCACCGAGAATATAACCAGTCGTTGATTTGCAAACCT